>CAMBAQ010000022.1 GCA_945863785.1 Chthoniobacter flavus | reverse complement strand
TGTTCTTTCGGCGCTATATTACTGGCTTCGATTTTCACTCAAAAATTCCATCGCCCATCACAGATTAGCAGTAACAACCCCTTTTTAAGGGTCGACTAGGTATTTTAAATTGATTCACTGCGTTCACTCTTTGGGCTGCCTTTGGCATTCTTTCTTCGCTCCGCTTCGAATCTGTCAACCTGTCTAAAAATTCGCATTGGGGCTTAATAAACAAGCCTATTACGCCCAATTCATTCATCAGGCAACCCCGCGGACTGCTGATGTCGAAGTGGCGATCCCTAAACTTCGGACACCATAGGCCGAGATCCAACTCTTGTTTGTTCCACGTGGAACAAACAAGTCGAGGACCCTTAATCCATCACGCCAAGCGACCGCAGCAGGATTTGAACTTTTTACCACTTCCGCAAGGGCAGGGATCGTTACGGCCGGCTTTAGGCAACTCTCTTTTGAGCGGGAGTTCAAGACGAGGGGTAGGGGACGCCTCTTCGGGATTGGATGAACCTTGAGCTGCCTCGGGATTGAGAGCGAACTCAGGGCGAGACAACATCTGAGGCATGCTGGACAACATGTGTTCAAAAGCCTGTAGATTGGTCGTGCTGCGGAAGAGGTTGATGAGAACCTCTCCTTTAATGGTGTCCATGAGATCGACAAACATGACGTAGGCGTCATTTTTGTATTCCACAAGGGGATCTTTTTGACCGAAGGCACGGAGATAAACCGCTTCGCGAAGCCCGTCCATGGCGTAGAGATGTTCCTGCCAGAGGCGATCGACGGCATTCAAAATAACATAGCGCTCGAGCCCACGAACGGCATCGGGGTGCTCCAGAGCCGCCTTGCGCTGATAGGAATCACAGATGGTATCAACTAGGAACTGTCCATTTTCTTCAACCGTACGGGAGGCTAAGGCGGCCCTTTCGCTGGTAAGCCCGAGAGGGAATGTCGTGTTGATCCATTGAAGAAGACCTTCGGCATCTGGCTCATTGCCCTCCGATTCCTCTAGGAATAGAGCCACCTTTTTCGGAACAACCTCATTGATGACTTCAATAATGAGGTCTCTCGGATCCTCGGAATCCATGACTTCGTTGCGATAACCGTAAACCACTTCGCGCTGTTGGTTCATTACGTCATCGAACTCGAGAGTGCGTTTACGCATGAGGTAATTACGCTGCTCCACGCGTTTTTGGGCTGTTTCTACACTCCGATTGAGCCACGGATGCTCCAGTTCCTCGCCCTCTTTGAGGCCGAAGGTTTCCATGATTTTCGTCATTCGGTCGCTGGCCCCAAAGTTGCGCATGAGGTCGTCCTCAAAGCTGACGTAAAAGCGGGATCGGCCAGGGTCACCTTGACGGGCACAACGTCCACGGAGTTGTCGGTCAATACGGCGAGATTCATGACGTTCGGTGGCAATAACGAAGAGACCGCCGAGTTCCGCTACGCCCTCGCCGAGTTTAATATCTGTTCCACGACCGGCCATGTTGGTCGAGATCGTAACAGCGCCCCGCAGACCAGCCCGCGACACGATCTCGGCCTCCTGCATGTGGAATTTGGCATTAAGAACAGAGTGGGGGATCTTCTGCAGTTTGAGCATGCGGCTCATGAGTTCGCTCGCCTCGACACTGGCTGTTCCCACAAGAACAGGTTGCCCGCGGCCGTGGGCTTCTTTGATGGCCTCAACGGCGGCGTTGTATTTTTCGCGGCGGGTTTTGTAAATGCGATCGTTTTCGTCCAACCGCTTGATCCGGCGATTGGTTGGTATCACGTTGACATCCAGCCTATAGATGTCATGAAACTCATTCACTTCCGTCTCGGCTGTGCCGGTCATGCCAGAAAGTTTTTGATAGAGGCGGAAGTAGTTTTGGATCGTGATGGTGGCGAGGGTTTGGGTTTCTCGGTCGATTTGAACCCCTTCTTTGGCTTCAACGGCTTGATGGAGGCCATCGCTCCAGCGACGGCCTGGCATTTTGCGGCCCGTGAAGGTATCCACGATCATGACCTTGTTTTCCTCGACAACATATTCCACGTCTTTCTCGTAAAGACAATAGGCCTTAAGGAGTTGTGTGATATTATGTATGCGCTCGGACTGAGCGTCACAATATTGCTGGCAAGCTGCTTTTTTGGCCGTTTTTTCGGATTGGCTTAGTGCCTTATCATTTTCTATGTCAGCATATTCTGTCAGAAGATCCGGAAGAACAAAGGCGTTAATGTCATCGGGGTTGAGGTAATTGCGTCCCATTTCCGTGAGATCGGCCTCGTGCTGGCGCTCTTCGATGGTGAAGTAGAGTTCCTCCTTGAGGGCAACTAGAGCGGCCTTTCCATCGTTGTCTTTGTAGAATTCAAGCTCTGCCTTATCCATGGCTTTGCGCATCTCGGTATCTTCCAAGTGCCGCAGAAGGGCCTTGTTGCGGGGTTGTCCGAACTTGAGTTTGAAGAGAGTGCGGCCAGCTTCGGCAGTATTTCCAGCATCAGCGAGTTCTCGTGCTTCTGTAGCCAAACGGTTACAGAGCATGTTCTGTTTGCGAACGAGTTGCTCGATGAGCGGCTTGAATCGGTCGTATTGGTGTGTTGATACCGTCGCGGGGCCACTGATAATGAGCGGCGTACGGGCCTCGTCGATGAGGATGGAATCCACTTCGTCCACGATGGCGAAATAATGTCCTCGTTGAACTTGTTGTTCACGACTGCTGGCCATTCCATTATCGCGAAGGTAATCGAATCCAAACTCACTGTTGGTTCCGTAAGTGATATCGCATTGATATTGGGCGCGGCGCACCTCTGGAGGTTGGTCGTTTTCAATGATACCAACCGAGAGGCCTAGGAACTTGTAAAGATGGCCCATCCATTCCGCATCGCGTCGGGCGAGGTAATCATTGACCGTGACCACGTGAACCCCGCGACCCGTGAGGGCATTGAGGTAAACAGCGAGGGTTCCAACGAGTGTCTTTCCTTCGCCAGTAGCCATCTCCGCAATATGACCGCGATGGAGGACCATGCCGCCGATCAACTGCACGTCGAAGTGGATCATATTCCACGGGAGAGGATGATCGCAGACGATGAGCTCGCGTCCATTCAATCGGCGTGCCCCATTTTTAACCACAGCAAAAGCCTCTGGAAGAATGGCGTCCAACTCCGCCGCTAGAACGTCTGAATCCTGAATCTTCAATAAGCGCTCCTTCCATTCTAGGGTCTTGGCCTGCAGAGCCTCATCAGACAAGGATTGGAGGCCCACCTCGATTTCGTTGATTTGTTTTACGATCGGCAACATCCGACGCAACTCGCGTTGGTTTTTTGAGCCGATGATTTTCTTAAGGATCCAATTAAACATGGTGGAAAAGCGAAGGTGTCATCAAAGGCGGAAACTGGGAAAAGTAAAACCGGAAATCACCAATAGCGCTGGGGTGAAGTAAGGAGATGCCTGCATGGGCGGGGCCTTTCGCCTTATCAACGCGCCTATTAATCGCATCATTGAAACACGAAACAAACCCACAGAGACCTTTATAATATAGCTCTGCGGGTGTTGGCGTAGATTTACTCCTCCTTGCAGCACTACTTTGAAGGGGTCTTTTTATTTTGTGACTCCCAATCTCTGACAGATCTCGCGAGTAGCCGTGGATTGGTTAAGCGTGTAGAGATGAATGCCCGAGACACTGTTGTCGAGAAGGTCTGCGCATTGCTCGGTGGCGTAGTGAAGACCGATCTGGCGAACGGCTTCAGGTGAGTCTCCTGCCCGTTGTAGGGCTTTGAGCAAGCGGGCGGGGTAGCGCGCGCCACCTGCGAGTTCCGCCATACGCTTCATAGAAGAGAGACTGGTCACCGGCATAATCCCAGCCACGATGGGAATATGGATGCCCGCCAGATCGCAGCGTTCACGAAAATCGTAGAAATCTCGGTTTTCGAAAAAGAGCTGCGTGCAGATGTAATCAGCGCCTGCGTCTACCTTCGCCTTCAGATAGTCCATTTCAAGCAGGCGATTGGGCGTGGAGGGATGCCCCTCGGGAAACCCAGCAACGCCGATCCCGAATCCACGCGGATCAGGATGGCCTGAGAATTTCTTGATGAAGCGGACTAAGTCAGCGGCTTGAGGGAAGGTGTCGCGTGAGTGGTCGTAGTCTGATTGATCACGAGGTGGATCGCCGCGGAGAGCTAGAATATTACTCACGCCAGCGGCTGCGTAGCGCTCCAAAATCGCATGAATCTCGGCTTCCGTGTGTCCCACACAGGTGAGGTGAGGAACCGGGTTCAAAGATGTTTGTTTTTTGAGCCTAAGAACGAGATCGTGGGTTAATTCGCGTGTCGAGCCACCTGCCCCATAGGTGACGCTCACAAAAGCCGGCTGGATGGTCTCTAGGTCCAATATGGTAGCAAAGAGGTTCTCTTGCGCCTCGGATGATTTCGGCGGAAAGAACTCAAAAGAGACCGTTGGCTTTCCTGGAGTGAAAATATCGCGGGCGTGCATGGGGCCGAGTGGAGAGTTTTAAGAATTAAGTTTTAAGTTGGGTGGCACGGAGCGCCAAGTGGAAGTAGGAATCCAAATTTACCAACCTAGAACTTTGGCGAATATAAGCGGCGCAACGATAGTGGCGTCGGATTCGATGACATACTTAGGGGTGTCAGCGCCGAGTTTTCCCCAAGTTATTTTTTCATTGGGAACCGCTCCAGAGTAGCTTCCGTAACTGGTCGTTGAGTCGCTAATCTGGCAGAAGTAAGCCCAGAGTGGCACATCGGTGCGGCGAAGATCTTGATGGAGCATAGGAACGACGCAGATCGGAAAATCACCTGCGATGCCGCCACCGATCTGGAAGAAACCTATAGGCGTCTTTACACTGGTTGGGGCATACCATTCTGCCAGAGACATCATGTATTCGATTCCTGTGCGAACAGTATGAACATTTTTGATAGTTCCCTCTATGCAATGGCCTGTGAACATATTGCCAAGCGTGGAATCTTCCCACCCTGGAACAAACATCGGGAGGTTTTTTTCCTTCGCCGCAATCATCCAGCTATTCTTAGGATCAATCTGGAAGCTGGCCTTGAGCTCATCGGAATCCAGGATACGCCAAAAAAACTCGTGCGGAAAAAGTCGCTCGCCCTTGGCATCAGCAGCCATCCACTCGCGCAGGATCACATTTTCAATGCGTCGCATCGCTTCCATCTCTGGGATGCAAGTATCCGTCACCCGATTCATGTGCCGATCGAGGAGCGCTTGTTCATCTGCTGGGGTCAGGTCGCGGTAGTTTGGGATGCGCTCGTAAAAATCATGCGCAACGAGATTGAAAATATCCTCTTCTAGGTTAGCGCCCGTACAAACAATCCCGTTCACCTTCCCCTGACGAATCATCTCCGCCAAGGAAATCCCTAGTTCCGCTGTGCTCATAGCTCCAGCAAGCGTGAGGAGCATGATCCCTCCATCATCGATGTGTTTGGAATAAGCGTTAGCAGCGTCCTTGAGTGCCGCCGCATTGAAGTGCCGATAATGATGATCGATGAATTGTGAAACGGGGCCTGGTGTCATTTTGGAAATGGATTTGGACAGAAGATTCTGATCTTTAAATAACGAAGATCAAGAATTCCTGCGTTAATCTAAAAAAGAATATCCAGCTTCTCGGACTTTTCGGATTTATTCACACAGGTTAAGAAAAAGGATTACTTCATTGGATAGAATACAATCATCTTAATGGTGTGAGTAAGTGGTATATTCTTTGTTCTTCACTTTACAGAGGCCTTTTCCACGGCTTATAAACCCTGTTCATAAGATTGTTTCTATTGAGAGTGGATAGGAACAAAGATGGAAGTGAAGGCAGTTTTTCTCAAAAACTCACAACCGAACACAAGTTATTCGCACATTCTTATCAATCGGAGTTTACCTCATTTGGGCTACTATTAAATTGCAGGTGAATACCTCTTTGACAGAAGCGTTGCCTTTGGTGAAACTTTTAGTTTTAGCTCGGATATTACGGATCGCTATTACACGGGCAGGGCCCAAAGGTAGGCTCGCAGATCCTTCAAATTTTCGACTCTTGAAATGGTGAAGACCCGAATTGACTCCTTCGGAGAGGGTTATTTTTAATGAAAGGACTCCGTCAGAAAAGCGACCTACCATAGAGGCTTGACTATTGGAAAGGCGACAGAGCGAATTCAAGGTGGGAGCTGAAGGAAGAGATTGAGCGAAGAGGACCTGGCCGCCTTGAAGGGAGGTAATTTTTGTGACTGTCTTGTCCGCATTCGTTATTTCGGCTAGATTGACGCCTTGAAGGGCGGAATTGATCTCTTCTGCTGTCTTTGGTTCTGGAAATTGAAGAACAGCGACATCAAGTTGAGCTGCGGAAACGGAGATCCATGGAATAAAAAGAATGAAAGCCAGCAGACGTGAAATCATGAGATCGGATTTACCGCCTCAGAACGAAAAGGCAATGAGAATCCCGTGGAAAACATACGATGGGGAGGAACGAGTCGCGCATGCTTGGAAAAAAAACGGAAGCCAAGCGGCGATAGCGTGTATTCATGGAATGAGCGGCTCAGGGGAGCAATTTCACCCACTACCGGATCACATGGCCAATTTTTCGTTCTACGCTCTGGATTTGAGGGGACAAGGGAGTGATCCGGACCATTCGAGGAGAGGGGTACGGTTGGATTTAGAATCCCAAATCAGGGACATGGAAGCTTTTTTGAAAGCCGTTCGTAAAGAGCACACAGAGGGACCTGTTTTTTTGATGGGGGAAAGCATGGGGGCGCTCTTGAGTGCGGCTTATATGGCGCAGGGGAGGCATGCGAGGGATTATTTTGTACCAGATGGGCTGATCTTGTCGGTTCCCGTTGTTGGTCTTTCTCAACCGGTCCCGCCTCTCCTACGCGGCTTGCTGAGGATTTTAGGAAGAGTGGCGCCCAAGGCGCGATTTTCGCCAGGGCGATTTGTTAAATCTAAATCCCTGTCACCGCAAATTACTCGCGACCAAGCCTACCACGAAGCCCTTCATGAAAAACCTCACCACATCAAAAATTTTAGTTTGGGCTTTTTGATCGAGTTGGGAGATCTCATTGATGCCAGTGACACCTTCGCTTCGTGCTGGGATATACCAACGCTTGTTCTTGCGGCGGGCTGCGACTGTTTTGTTAAACCGAAGCAAATATCAAAGTGGTTCAATAAAATTAAGGCCGTTGATAAAAAACTTCACATCTATCCCGAGGCATACCATCTCCTTTGGCACGATTGGGATAAAGAAGCGGTGATGAGCGATATTCACGATTGGCTCACGGCTCGGATTTAAGACCTGAGCGAATGAGACTGGTCTATTACTTCCCTGTCGATCGTGTATTGAGGATGGGAGGGGGGAGATCTTCGGGCAAACCTACTGGATTAACAATATCTTCGTCCTCGTTTTCTTGCTTGAGGGGTTGACCTTGAGCGTCCATAAGGCGTGCTGTAACGAAGATAATCAAGTTGCGTTTGATTTTTTGATCCACATTGGAACGGAATAAACGACCAGCCAGTGGGATGTCACCCAAGAAAGGAACCTTGTCAGCAACTTTCTGGACATCTTCTCGAATCAACCCCCCAAGAGCGACTGTTTGGCCATCCCAAATACTCACACTAGTGTTCACTTTTCGAACACCAAAGATAGGTTGGTTGATGACGTTATCTGTGATGGTGAATGTTTGTATGCCAGAGGGATTTAAAGGGGTGGGAATGACATATTTGGGGCCAATCACGGGCGAGCCATAGTTAATAAAACCCTCAAACTCGACAACCTGCGGAGACAATGAGAGGTCAATTGTATAGTTATCAGCCCCCACCTGTGGCTCCACTTCCAATGTCACGCCGATATCTCTATTGGCAAAAGTTGTTGGAGTGGTAGGTGTAACTCCAGCTGATGTGGTAACGATTAAGGGATTTTGTTGTAATATGAGTTCTTCACCTGGGGATGGTGCCGGAATTGGCCCCTGTTGACCATTTTGCCCATTTTGTCCCTGGTTGCCCGCAGACTGCGGAACCGTTGCTGGCGTAAACTCGGTAGGGTAAGGAAATTCACGAATGATTTTAATAGTGGCTTTTACACCACTTTTTGTTGTGACCTTGGGTGCAGACATGAGATCCACGCCCTTTTTTTGGTTTAGGGCGCGTATGACTAATTGGAATTGCGGATTAGTGAAGACGCCCGCCAAACCTAAAATACCAGGTGAGGCAACGTTAGCGCCTTGAGGAATACCAGCCAGAAGGGCATTAAGACTATTTGCTGTGATGGCGGAGTTGACTCCAGTACCTATGCCAGAGCGATTACCAGCCGTGACGGGATTTTGCCCCACATCAGCGAAGGGGAAGTTGTTATAATAGTCACCAGTGAGGGGTTGTCCAGCTGCGCGCGAACCGCCATTGCCATAAACGCCGCCGCCAATAGAAAGAGGGCCAAGCAACCAGTCGAAGCCGAGTTCACTGACATTATTTTGGGTTATTTCGACAAACTTCGATTCGATTTCCACTTGGGTTGGGGCGACGCCCATATCGCCATCGACCAAGACCCCAATCAAATCCAATGCATTCTGAGTGTTTCGAACAATGAGCTTATTACCTGATGGAATATATTGAGCAAAAGTATTTTCTGGAAAGGGGATGCCTTGATTTCTTAAATAGGCCGTTGCATTTTTTTGGCCTTTAATTCGATCTTTGTTTCCTCCAGCAGCTTGGTTACCCGCTACCGGCGCCGATTCCGTGCTGCCAGTATCAGAAGGAATGAAATTAGGTTTAACCCGGTATTCTTTGGTTAATAATTCATCCGTATTTTCCGTAATGGGTACAAGTGAAACAGCGTAGGGCTCGATTTTATACTTAAGTCCAGAGAGCTCGGTGAGATAGCGGATAGCTTCTATAAGCGGAACATTTCTGAGCGAGAGGGAAACTTTGAAATTTTCTGTTATGGCGGGGCTAGCGGGCTGATCTGCGGTTGTCGTCGTTGCATCGCTTGCGTTTGAGTTGGGCGGCTGTGCGGCGGGTAATTTAAGAACGATGTTAACCCCTTTCTTTTTGGGGTCATCTGTACTTGTATCGAGCTCACGGCTCTTTTGCTTCAGGTAATCCACCACTTCACGGATGCTGGAATCAGGCAGATCAATTTTCTCTATTATTGTTCCATTCAACTTGCGATTGATCGCTTCTTTATTCGATGATTTGTCCTGAGGCCCCCCCTCGGTGGAGCGATCAAGCGAGCGAACTTTTCTGACAGGACGTTCCCATGAGCGATCTGCGAGCCAAAGCATTCGGCTGCGTGTTTCGTTGTAGGCCTCATCATAATAATTTGTCCGTTGTTTGTTGAGGTTTTCCATCCCTTGGCGGGCGGCCACATTGTAGGGATCCAAATTTAAGGCTTCTTCATAGCGCTTCAATGCCAAATCATAGCGACCGGTTGCGAGATAGCCGTCGGCTTGATTGAGAATAAGAGAAATTTTGTCTTTTTTCTCTGCGAATCCAGGCGTGATGGTTCGGTTGTAGTAGCCAGGTTGCTCGAGGTTGGAGAGTAATTGGGCGGCAGGCTTGTAGTTGGGACTATAGGGCGCAGAGAGAATAGTCTTAGCCACGTTTTCCGCATCGCCAAACCGGCCACAGCCAATCAGGTAGTTGGCATATTCCATGGCCACCTTACAAAAACTTTCCATTACCGCTTTTCTTTGATCAGCCGTGGCTGAGCTGGGTGGGAGCAAGTCTAGAGCAGTCAGGTAATCTTTATAGGCGGCCTCCAAATCTTTATAGGCCCATGCCTTTTTGGCCTTGATGATCCAATCGGCGGACTGTTTGGCTTCATATTGACGCTTGACTATTTCTTTCTCCGCTAGCGTTGCAATATCCGATTCAGCTAGCAGGTTAAAAAAGGGAACAAAGGAAAGAAGGGCCACAATCGCAACCCAAGCCGCGCGAGAGGGACCTTTAGGGCCTTCTGAGAAGGCAGGGGCCGTAGATTGCTTCCCAAATCGGTATGTTAAATAAATCATTGAAGTGAGCTTATTGCGGGAGTGGGGCTGATAAAACGTCGCCAGGAATGGAGTCCATAAGCATGGCTTGCGGGCTTGCCTCAGGAACACCCACATCTTCATCTTCAGATTGAACTACAGGTTGACCGGCGGGATCGAGGAGTCCTGCCGTGACAAACATGATCAGGTTGCGCTTGGTGTGCTGATCGGCACTACTGCGAAAAAGGCGTCCTGCCAAGGGTATGTCTCCTAGGAGAGGGACCTTGTCCTCGACCTTCTGGACATCTTCACGCATCAAGCCACCCATAACAACAGTTTGCCCATCATAAACGGATACTTGAGTGGTTACTTCACGCACAGAGAAAACCGGCTGATTGATGGCATTAGCGGTTGCCTCGAAGGTCTTAGAGGTTGGCGCCACGAGGGAATAAATACCTTGGGCCTGCACTGTCGCGTTAATTGGACTGCCATAGTTAATAAAGCCATCGAATTCAATAACTCGTGGCGCGAGTTCCAATTCAATAGTGTAGTTATCGGGTCCGAGGGTGGGAACAACCTCGAGTGTAATTCCAGTGGGCTTCATTGTCCATCCAGATGGGGCGGTTGGGACAGATGGCGTGAATTGGGTCCCGGCGGAAGCGCTTGCTTCTGGAGCGGTAAACTGGGTGGGGTAAAGAAATTCACGAACGATTTCAATCGTTGCCTTGCGCGCGCTTTGAGTCGTCACTTTCGGAGCACTGATCAGGTCAACGCCCTTTTTTTGGTTCAGGGCCCGTAGGACCACTTGAAATTGAGGATTGGTGAAGACGCCAGCCACTGATAGCACTCCCGCGCCTTGGCCGATTGGGCTCCCTAACAGTAAAGCATCAATGGCGTTAACGCTGATGGCGGTGGAGCCGCTTCGATTGCCGGCGGTGATGGGACCGGACGTGCTCGAGGTTGCGCCTACCGGTGTGCCGCCTGGATTCAATAGAGGATAGCCTGCGGGATTGATGGTTCTGCCAAATCCTTCCGTGCCGCCACCGCTGTAGATACCAGAGCCGCCAGCGAGGGAGAACTGACCTAAAAGCCAATCGAATCCCAACTCATTAAGGTTGTTTTGGCTAACCTCCAGAAACTTGGCTTCGATTTCGATCTGTGTCGGGGGGGCTGTGAGAGAGGTTTCAACGAGGGCATCCACCAACTCAAGGTTGGTTTGGGTATTTTTGACGATGAGGCGACTGGTTGTCGCGATAAAGTTAGCACTGGCGCCTGTTGGGAATGTAACACCCTGGGCCTCCAAGTACTCCAGCGCGCGCGATCGAGCAGCTACCACAGACTGGGATCCAGCAGCTACACCCTCTAGCACGGCTCCCGTGGAAGCACCAGGCAAGGCTTGTATGAAGCTTGGTGGGACTTTATACTCCTTGGTGATCAAAACGTCCGTATTTTCCGTCTGAGGAACGACAACGACGGCGTAGGGTTCTATTTTGATCTTCAGGTTGGCCGCCTGTGACACATATTCCAGTGCCGCGCGCAAGGGAACATCGTCCAGCGCGAGCGTGATTGGATAAGCCGAAGCGTCCGCGTCGGGAGGAAGTTTGAGAACGATATTGACACCCTTTTTACCGACATCTTGTTCGGAGTCATCCAAATCGCGGGCCCGTTTCTTGATGAAATCCAAGGCCTCACGAATCGAGGAATCGGTGAAATCGATTCGCGGAATTTTGATGGAATCTATTTTATCCGTGATGGCTTGGGTGCTGCGTACGTTAATCTCAGGTTGCTCGATAATACTGGTAGCCTCATTGGTGAATTTTTTGACAGGCAACTCCCACGCTTTTGAAACCTTTGCAAGCAAATCGCCTCGGGAATCATTATAAGCGGCTTCGGCATACTGTTGTCGGGCCAAGTTGATTTGTTCCATCAACCGCCGAGCGGCTATATTGTATTTGTCAATATTAAGCGCTTGTTCGCAGCGCTTGAAGGCGAGATCGTAGCGACCCGAGTCAAAAAAACCATTTGCTTCGCTGAGGCGGTTATTTACATCCGCAATGCGCGTGACATGATCGGGAGTAAGGGTGCCACGGTCCACGAATCCCTGCGGATCGAGAAGTTGGCTGCGGAGGGAAAGAGCGGGCCCGTAATTGGGATTGTAACGCTCCTCGAGAACAACATCGACGGTGGTGCGGGCGTCAGCATAGCGACCTTGGGCAACGCGTTGCTTGGCCAACTTGACAGCGGCTGCGCAAAAGCCATCCAGTGCAGATTGGCGAGTTGCATCCATTGCTGAACCGCCGCGAGGAAGGAAGTCTACAGCACTTTTATAGAGAGAGAAGGCCGACTCATAGTCCGCATCCTTCATTTCAGCATCGGCTTTGGATACAAGGTTGGCGGCGTAGGTTTTTTTCTGCTCCAGAGTCTGGATCTGCCGCTCGACCGTGCCTTGAACGCCTGGATACTGTGCGGAGAGCGGGCTAATGAGTGCGGATGAGACCGCTAAAACGATAAGCCTTGCGTGAGAACTGGTCATTGGATTCAGGGTGCTGGGCTGGAGGATTTCGACAAAGTGGAAGTTTTTCCGGTGGCGACGTCTTGTATCTTGGCCTCCGTGGAAGAAATATCAATCAATTTGAGTTTGGTATTAAGGTCGGGCTTGATGGTAAATACCTCGCCCTTCTGAAGTCGAAATTTTTCGTTGGTCAGGACGTTAAAAAACTCGCCAAAAGATGTGGGGTCATTGGTTTCTTTTTTGACCACAAGGACGATCGAAGCTTGCGTCTCGGTGTTTTCGACAGTCAGTTCAGAAACATCGACTGGGACGCCATTTTTTTCCGCCTCTTTCTTAACATAAGCGATAATTTTATAGGGAGCTCCATCGATTGTCTCCTTGAGCTTCTTGAATTGGGTTCGCGCATTATTTGCGTTGATCTGAAACTCTTGGCCCTCACCATCAGGATTACCCTTGAACACGAGCATAAAGGGTTTTTGCTCGAATTTGATAAAGCGGAGCTTTGTGGATTTGGGTGGAGTGGAGGCTTTGTCTTTAGGATCCGTTTTGGCATCCCATTCCTCTAGATTAGTGAAGCCATCTCGGTCGGGGTCCTGATCTTTAATGGTGGCGTCGGCGAAATTAAGGCCGTATTTAATGAGCCAGTCATTGGGGATGGGTGGGTGAAGGTTTTCTTGGCTCTCGATGGGATCAATGAGTTTATCGCCTTTTAAAATGAAGAGGCGAGAGACAAAAAGGTTCCCGCGTTCCTCATTTGATGCCGATTTTTCATTCCATAAAACGGGCTTTTCGGTAATGCCCATGGCCGCCTCAATGGCAGTCGTTTCTGCCGGGGTGGCCTCGGATTTGTTTGTGGTAATCTCGCTGGCTGTCGGAAGAGAGGAGATGAAGTCAGAACTCTCAAAATACACAAATGCAGCATTGAAGACGAAAAGAGCTGTGCAAACCCCCAATACCACTGTGTCGTAGTTCTTTTTAGCCCAGTCCATGATTATTGTTTATTAGGGGGCTCGGTGTCAGTGGTAGGAAAATCAATGATCTCCAGAGACAAGTCGGTCTTTACGGATTCATTGCCAAGGAGGACCTGCAGAGAAGTGGGGTTTTTATCTTTGCTGGGGATAGCTGGGTCTTTCTTTGCTGGGGCGGTGGGTTTGGTGTTTTCCATCGTGAGGGAACGAATGATCAAAAAAGCATCGCTTTTTGGTATCATATTGATCGCGGCGCGCGTTTTGTCCTGAGAGGCGGTAAAGGAGAGTTTAAACGTTGTTTTGAGGATTTGGGTTTTGAGAGGAGGCGTTGTTTCAACGGATTTCTTGGGAGCGGGAGTGGGCGTCGGCGTTGCAACGGGGGGAGCTTCCCTTTCGAGGCTGTTGATAGCTTCCACGGGGAGGCTAAGCAGACTAATTAGGAGTTTTTGAAGCACGTTGAAGTCGCGATTGAGGGCGGAAGCGGCTTCGGGAGCGGGGAGTTGGGATTGATATTCGTCAAAGCCGAAAAAGAATTTTTCAGGCAGTTTGATGTTATTTTTTTGAGCTGTGGCGCGGAGGCTATTAACTCCTTCACGAAGTTTGTCCTGAAACACTTGGGGAGTGATGGGCTCGAGGGGAGTTTCCATTTTGGGCATGCGCATGCGCGCCTTGAGTTCTTCAAGAGCTTCGGCGTATTTTTTTTTGCCCTCTGAGATGATCTTCAGATTCTTATCGGTAGGGTAGGGCGACTTCTTTTGCAGGGAGGAGAAGGAATTGACTTGTGAGTCCAATGACTCGCGCGCGGCGCTAAAGGCAGTATAGGCTTCGCTTGCGAAATAAGCGATAGCGATAGTGATACCAAAGCACACCAGCAGGATGGCAGAAAGGATAGGGTTTTCTTTGAACCAATTCATGGCAAAGCGATGGGTTGCTTAAGCGGAAGAACGAGAGTGTACCCGTAAGCCCAATTTTCTCCGGTGGGGGTGGTTCGCTGGGTGATGATCTTGGATCTATCCTCCCCCATGGCAAATGTGGGAGCTTCTAGCAGTTTATCATAAAACTCATCGATAATGAGGGCGCCCTTTTCATTGGGAGGATTATCTAAATACAGGCCATTGACTTCTACTGCTGTTATCGCTGAGACGGCCGGTGTCGGAGTAGGCGTTGGTGCGCCTTTGACCGTCTTCGCGGGCTCCACGGTTGGAGCGAGGGTTCCAATCACAGGCTTGAGTTGTGTGACCCAAATGTAGCGTTTAGGAATTTTATCAGCGAGATCCTCCAAGATTTCAGTCCAAGCGGAACGTTCTCTTGCCGCAACGAGAAGGGGGGAGGCATCCTCAATAAGGGCTTTTTGTTGAGATGTGACCTTATCGATATTTGCGGAAAGGGTCGTAATTTTAGAGGAATCGCTTTTGAACTCGGAAAGTTTGTTTTCGATGGCAGTGCTGGCTTTGGTGAAGTAAAGCCACCAGAGCAGCGGCATGAGAGCCAAGAGAAAGGCAGACATAACAAGCTTGGGGGCGCGACGGCCCATGTCTTGAGCCCGGATCGCACTTGGCGCGCGAAGACTCATTTCGAGAGGGCAGTTTTTTAGCGAGCGGAGGGCGGATCCGACTAACTCACCCAACCCTCCGGAGCATATACCGGTTGTTTGGGCTACAGACTCCTCGGTGGCCATGACGTTCTTGATCGGGTGGAAAAAATCGACGGGGACTTTGAGTTTTTCTGTAAAAAACTCCATAGTATAAGGAAGAGCGGTGCTGCCACCGCACAAGTAAACGCGTAATAGAGAGCTTCCGCCTTGGGTGGTGCGGTAGAAATTAATGGAGCGCGCGATCTCAGCGTGGAGGCGCGTCATGGTGTTGCGAGTTACTTTGGCGATCTTGGCCGAGGCAGGGTCTTCAGGTTCCGCGTAGGCGCCACCAAGGCCAATGCTTCCTTTTTCGATCTTCAGTCTTTCTGCGAGAGTGATGTCTTGGTTGAACTCTTTTGCGATGGCGGAGCTGATGCTATTTCCTGCAATGGGGATGCTGCGGCTATACATCCTGTCACCCTCACAGAATATCAAGTTGGTCGTACGTGACCCAATGTCTATAAGCAGCGAGCAGCCTGATGCATTTGGGTAATTATATCGAAAGGCATTATAGATGGCTGCGGGCGCCACATCGATAGTCCAAGCATTCAGGCCGCCTTTGGAGATCGAATCGGCTATCTCCGATAGGGAGTCGGCCTTGATCGCCAAGAGGGCCACGTCCCAGATATTATCCCGGCTCGGTCCCATGATCTGGTAGTCCCAAATCACATCATCAATTGGAAAGGGAACATTCTGCTGGGCTTCAAAGGTGATGATCGAGGTCACATCCTCCGGGTTCGTGCCGGGTAGTTTGACAAATCGAGAAAAAACAGACTGAGACGGGAGAGTGACATGGACGCGAGTGCCTGCCCTGATTTTTAAAGCCGTGCGCAATTCCTTGACGACGGTTTCAATCTGCATCGGACGCGTGGCATCCGCGGAAGGGTCAACAATGAGGTCAGACTTGAGGAAGGCGAGAAGCTTTAATCCTCCATTCGGCAATGCTTTAAATTCCGCCAAACTGACGGTCTGCATTCCCAGATTGAGAGCAAAAATGTTGTCCCTTCGCGCCATATACAGACAAGAAATTTAGTTGCCGCTTTTTGTCTTGGCGGGAAGGTAGTAATCCCAAGAAAGGGCAGAAAAAGGAGTGCTGTCCTTGGATAGCACGCGACCGGCGACAACCGACTTGGGTTGCGCTTCGCTGTCCCACCAACCAGATTTTCCCTTCATCGTGTATTGATCCACAACACCAGACTCATCCGAGATGGTGACGCCAATGTCGATGATGGCTTGCTGGATCGTTGTTGGTGGCTTGCCCTCGAAGTAAAAAGCTAGAGTTTGCGGGGTCACGAATGCGGCTGCATGAAGGCCTCTAGAAATAGGCGCTTCGGTTTGGGTGATGGTGCCTGTGAGCAAAGTGGGTTTGCCGTCCTTGGAGA
>CAMBAQ010000021.1 GCA_945863785.1 Chthoniobacter flavus | reverse complement strand
TCGCTAAGGACATCCCCGAGCGGATGCAAGTGGTCGGGCTTTCCGCCCACCGCAATGCTGAGGCGCTCGTGGATTTGGCAAAAGATTTTCCGGGTGCAAAAACAGCCCTCTCCTCTGGGCCTGACGGCGTCGAGAAGCTTGTCGAGTTGGCGACCATGCCCGAAGCGGATCTGGTCTTAATAGCTATCGTAGGAACCGCAGGCCTTCGCCCTGCACTTGCGGCGATCGAGGCTGGCAAAGACATCGCCGTCGCCAGTAAGGAAATCTTGGTCATGGCCGGTGAGATTGTCATGCGCGCTGCTCGCAAGCATGGCGTGAATGTCCTGCCGGTTGACAGTGAGCATAGCGCGATTTTTCAATGCCTCGAAGGCCGTGATCCAGAAACGGTGAGGCGTTTGATTTTGACCTGTTCAGGCGGACCCTTCCGAACCATGCCGGCGGAGGAACTCTCTGGAGTGACCCCGCAAATGGCGCTACGCCATCCGACTTGGAATATGGGACCGAAGATCACGGTGGATTCCGCGACCCTTTTCAACAAGGCACTCGAAATGATCGAGGCGCGCTGGCTTTTTGATGTCGGCATGGAGCGCGTGGACGTCGTCGTCCATCCCCAGAGCATCGTTCATTCGATGGTCGAGTTTCTGGATAGCTCGATCCTCGCTCAGCTCGGGCACTCGGACATGTGCCTCCCGATTCAATATGCCGTCACTTGGCCGGATCGTGTTCCAAACTCCCTTCGCGCGCTCGATTTTGCGGAACTGGGTCGTTTGGACTTTGAGGCACCGCGATGCGCGGACTTTCCGGCCCTCGACTTGGCTCGGATTGCGGGAGCGATGGGGGGCACTCGCCCAGCTGTTTTGAACGCCGCCAACGAGGTGGCCGTGGATGCTTTTTTATCTCATCGTATTCCATTCCCGAAAATCTGGGCGACCGTCGCCGAGGTCCTTGAGCGTTGCCCTCACGTGGCGAGTCCCGATTTGGATTCCCTCATCGAGACCGACGCCCTCGCTCGCCGTCTCGCTACCGAGATCACGGGGGGGATATAAGTTGACATCCCCAATTGACTGGGCTATGGGTACGGTATCTATGAACTCACCGCAGCAATCTGAACCATTTGATTTGGTTAAGAACTCTGTTCTCTACAAAGAGTTTCTGGCCGAACGTGACGAGATTTTGCGTCACAAATGGATTGAAAGTGAAAAGAGCGGTCGCGATATCGGATTTGAGAAAGCTTTGCTCGATTGGATTATCAAATATCGCTCGAATTGGCGCACTGGTCGCTCGAAATCCATGCGAATCGAGTCGACTTCCTCCAAATAAATCGCAGTTTAACACCTTTAATGCGGCACCGTGAGGCTGCGAAGGGAAAATGAAAAAAAACGAAAACCAAGACTTGGGCGCAATCGCGATGGACGGGGCGGCCATCCAAAAAGCCATTCGACGCATGGCGCATGAGATCGTTGAGCGTCATACCGATAACTCCCGGTTGGTATTAGCCGGCATCCCCACGCGAGGGGTCGAGGTTGCTCGACGTTTGGCAGATCACATTGAGCTTATTGAAGGTGTTCGGCCTTTTCTTGGAACGGTGGATATTTCCATGCATCGGGATGATCTGGCGACGAGAGGTCGAGTGACGGCCTTGGAGGTGACTGATCTACCAGTGGATCTCGATGGACGTCCGCTTGTACTCGTGGACGATGTATTTTTTACGGGTCGGACCTGCCGAGCGGCATTGGATGCGATTTCCTCTTTTGGCCGTCCTTCGACGATCGAGTTGGCGGTACTGGTGGACCGCGGACACCGGGAACTTCCTATTCGCGCCGATTATGTCGGTAAAAATCTTCCGACCAAACGGGAGGAAAAAATCCGCGTTCGCTTCGAGAATCTGGATGCCATGCCAGACTCGGTCACCCTCATCAAACCATGAAGACTTGGAACCGAAAAGATCTCACCGGCTTGGATGAACTCGGCTCCGAGGAACTTGATTTTCTTCTCGAAACCGCCCGTGCCTTCAAAGGGGTCGGTGAGCGAAGCCTCAAAAAAGTGCCCGCTCTCCGGGGCAAAACCTTGGTGAATTTTTTCGTCGAGCCCAGCACGCGCACGCGCACGTCGTTTGAGGTTGCCGCGATGCGATTGAGTGCGGATGTGGTGAATATCTCGGCCACGGCATCCAGTCTTCAAAAGGGCGAGACTCTCAAGGATACGGCGCTCAACCTGCAGGCCCTACAAGCCGACATCATTGTTCTTCGTCACAGTTCGCCGGGTTCGGCGCGATTCCTTTCGGAGCGACTAGGCTCGAGTATCATCAACGCGGGCGACGGAGCCCACGAGCATCCTACACAGGGCTTGCTGGATATCTTCACGATGCGGGAAAAATTCGGCCGCATTGACGGGCTGAATGTCGTGATTGTGGGTGACATTCTCTTCAGTCGAGTGGCCCGCTCGAATATCTTCGGTCTCGTCAAACTCGGTGCCAATGTCACGCTGGCTGGCCCGTCCACACTGGTGCCACGGAGTTTTGAAAAACTCGGGGTGCGTGTGGTGCATCGCATCGACGAAGCGCTGGAGGGCGCGGATGTGGTCAATCTTCTTCGCATCCAGCATGAGCGTCAGCGTAAAGAATACTTCCCCGGTCTCGGAGAATACACGGCCCTCTTCGGTCTTACTAAAGCCCGCGCGGCACGGCTCAAGCCAAGTTGCCTCGTCATGCACCCCGGCCCGATCAATCGCGGTGTGGAAATCGACAGCGACGTCGCTGACGGGTCGCAAAGCGTGATTCTCGAGCAGGTCACCAATGGCATCGCTGTCCGCATGGCTGTTCTCTACCTCTGCGCGGGAGGCGCAGGCATACCCGCATGAAAATCACTCGCATCATCAACGGTCGCATCATCGACCCTGCCAACAACCGCGATGAAGTAGCCGATCTCTGGCTTGCGGATGGCAAAATAACCGCACCACAAACGGGTAGCGAAACCGAGGCGCTCGATGTCCGTGGACTCGTTGTTTCACCCGGCTTGATTGATATTCACGTTCATCTGCGCGAGCCCGGACAATCTCACAAGGAGACGATCGCCACCGGTACACGTGCGGCTGCGGCGGGAGGATTCACCTCGATCGTGGCAATGCCGAATACCAATCCCTCGGCCGATAGCGCGGCGACGATCACCTGGATCAAGGACAAGGCGGCCCGCGAAGCGTGCGTAAATGTTTTCTGCACCGGCGCGATCACGAAGGGCCTTCGTGGTGAAGAGTTGGCGCCCTTCGGCTCCCTTTTCAACGCTGGCGTGGTCGCCCTTACTGATGACGGACATTGCATCCAAAATCACGAAATCATGCGCCGTGCGGTGGAATACGCGCGGATGTTTGGTCTCACGGTGATGGATCATTGCCAAGACTACTCGCTTGTGGGGGATGGGATCATGCACGAGGGCGAGTGGAGTCTCCGGTTGGGCATCCCAGGGTGGCCCCGCGCCGGCGAGGAAATGATCGTGGCGCGAAATATCATGTTGGCCGAGTTGTGCGACTCCCCGATTCACTGTCAGCACATCAGCTCGGGCGGGAGTGTTCGGCTCTTGCGCGAGGCGCGCGCTCGGGGGGTGAAAATTTCGGGCGAAGTGTGTCCGCATCACATCGCGCTGACTGATGCCTCGTTGGCCGCGTTTGATTCCAACTTCAAAATGAATCCGCCGCTTCGGACGGAGGAAGACATCGAAGCCATCATTGAGGGAATCGCGGACGGTACGCTCACGATTCTCTGTAGCGACCATGCGCCCCATGCCTTCTACGAAAAAGAAGTCGAGATCGACCATGCCCCCTTCGGCATCACGGGATTGGAAAATGAGTTTTCCACATTCTGCGACATTCTCGTTCACAAGCGCGCGGCGATTTCCTTGGCCCGCCTGATCGCTCTTTACACCGCCGAGCCCGCCCGTCTTCTCAATCTGGATCGTGGAACCCTGAGTGTCGGTGCGCCCGCGGACGTCACGATCATCGATCCCGATCTGGAGTGGACGTTTGATAAAAACAAATCCGTCTCACTCTCGCACAATACCCCATTCCACGGCCACACTTGGAAAGGCCGCGCCGTGAGAACGATCGTCGCGGGCGAAACGGTCTGGGCGCTTTAAACCCGAAAACGGATTTTTAGACAGGATGACAGGATTTAAAGGATTAACAGGAAATCCTAAGGGGTTTTGAATGCTGCGCAAAACAGAGAACGCTCTTTGGTTTGTAAATATTTAAGCATCTGGGCGCTTTAAACTCTCAACACAGGGCTCAGGTGCCCATCGTATTTCCAAAAAGATGGATATGAAGTCGGTCGCAGTAGCGGTGGCCCTTCTCTAGGCAGATGGCGATGACTTCGCTCTGGCGGGATTTCAGCAGCTCGTCACTCGTTCCCTCCGGCATGAGAAGGATTTTAGACGGCGGTATGAGAGTCCCGATGTCCCTGATGGTTTTTTCCATTTCAGGAAGATCTTTCGTGCTAGAAACGACGAATTTCAACTGAAACGGGTAGCCTGCAATCCACTCGCGTAAGACGTCCGGTTGAATGCGCGTTTTTTCGTGGCGATCGACCCAAGAGGGCTCGATTTCCGATGCATCGGGAGTGGAATTCGAAAGTTTCGGGCTGAGGGAAGCGAGGTCACAGGCGATATCAGAGGGAGGAATCGTGCCGGCTGTTTCGATGGTGATATGCAAGCCTTCGGCGCGGAGGGCGGCGGCCAATTCGTGAATTCCGCGAGCGATCATCGGTTCGCCGCCGGTGAGGACGCAGTGGCGAGCTGGGTGTTTTTTGACCTCTTCTAAAATACTCTCGATGCTCCGCTCTTCACCTTCCGGATTCCACGAGGCATACGGAGTGTCGCACCAACGGCAACGCAGGTTGCAGCCCGAGGTGCGAATGAAGACGGAGGGAACACCGGTCAGTTCGCCATCGCCTTGGATCGAATAAAATATTTCCGAGATCCGCATGGGGCTAGTGAGGTTTGGCAGGAAGCGGCGGCGTGGAGAGATAGGGGGTGGGGTCTAATATCCCAGCGAGAAGGAAGGCTTCTCTCCGCTCGACGCAGGTGCCGCATTCACCGCATTGCACCTCGCCTCCAACGTAGCACGACCAGGTTTGTGAAAAATCGACACCGAGATCGTGTCCCCGCCGAGCGATCTCGGTCTTCGTCATGGTGACGAAGGGACGCATCACTTCAACGCGGGCATAGGTTCCGAGTCGTATGGCATCCGCCATGGCACTTAGAAAATCCTCGCGGCAGTCGGGATAGATCGCGTGGTCACCAGAATGGGCGGCAATCACCAAACCGTGGGCCCCCTTGCTCTCGGCGAAGCCGCCGGCGATCGAGAGCATGATGCCGTTACGGAAGGGGACGACGGTTTTTTTCATCGTTTCTTCCTCGTAGTGACCTTTCGGGATTTCGCCGCCTTTTTGTAGAAGATCGGACTCAAATTGCTCGCCGATAAAAGCGAGAGGCACCGTGATGTGAGGGATGCTCAGGCGGTCGGCATGCCACTTTGCGAACGGAATCTCGCGGTCGTTGTGCTTAGCGCCGTAGTGAAAGGAAATCGCTGCCGTTACTTCATAGCTGAGAGTCGCATCGTAAAGCGCGGCGACGGAATCCATCCCGCCGCTGCAAAGAACGACCACTTTTTTGCGGTTTTCGGCACTCATGAGCGGAAGGAAGGGTTTGAAAAAATCACATCATCGCGATACACGGCCACCGTCCAGTCGTCGAGGATTCGCTCGCAAAAACGGGGGTTATTTTTTCGATAGAGACTTGAACCAACCGAGTGGTTGCGGGCGGATACAGGTGTTGATCTGTTTGACCTCGGTGTAGGCCTCGTAGCCGTAGGTGCCGAGTTCGCGTCCAATTCCGCTTTGCTTGTACCCCCCCCAGGGCGCCTCGTTGAAAGTAGGATGGTAGGTGTTGATCCAAGTGATGCCGGCGCGAAGGCGGCGGATCACCCGTTGGGCGCGGGATCCATCGCTCGTGAAGACGCCAGCCGCTAGGCCGTAGATGGTGTCATTCGCCATTTGAACCGCCTCGTCCTCGCCGTCGAAATATTGCACGGTCAATACTGGGCCAAAAATTTCCTCCTTCACGATGCGCATGCTGGGCTTGGTATTCGAAAAAATCGTTGGCTGCACGAAGTTGCCCGCGCTTCGTTTGTCATTGTAGGTCCCGCCGCCGCACATGATCTCGCCGCCTTCGCAACAACCAGCTTGGATGTAATCGAGCACTTTTTTCTGGTGTGCCCGTGATATGAGCGGACCCATCTCGGTGGCTTCATCCATACCTGATCCGACGACGATCTTCTCGCAGGCGGAGACCAAATTATGGAGGAAATTTCCACTGAGGCGACGATCGAGGAGCAGCCTCGATCCGGCACTGCAAACCTCGCCTTGGCCCGCAAAGATACCGAAAAGCGCATACTCCAGCGCCACATCGGGATCGGCATCGGCGAAGATGATATTCGGGCTCTTCCCACCCAACTCGAGTGAGATCTTTTTGAAATTCGACGCCGCAGCGATCTGGATTTTACGACCGGTCACCCCTCCACCGGTGAAGGCGATTTTATCCACAAGGGGGCTTGCCGCGAGACACGATCCCACCGGATCCCCTGGACCGTAAACAAGCTGTACGACTCCTGGAGGGAATCCGACATCAGCGATCAGCTCGAATAAAAGCGAAACCGAAAGCGGAGTCAGCTCAGAGGGCTTGAGAATACAGCAGTTACCCGCTGCGAGCCCGGGAGCTAGCTTCCATGCCGCCATCAGTAAGGGGTAGTTCCATGGGATAATCTGACCGCAAACGCCCATGGGTTCGCGAACGGTCTGGCAGACGATATTCGGGTCGCTGACCTCGAGAGTTTGTCCCGAAGGCTGCGTGGCAAGTCCCGCGTAGTATCGGAAACACGCGGCGGCATCCGCGACATCGAATCTCGCCTCTCGCATGGGCTTGCCGTTGTTGCGGGTCTCCATGGTGGCGAGCTCCTCGGCCCGCGAATCGATGAGACTCGCAAGCTGAAGGAGTTTCGCCGCCCGCTCGACGGCGGGATTTCGCGGCCAAGGTCCCTCATCGAACGCCTTTCTCGCTGCCTTGATTGCCGCCTCGACATCCTCGATGGCGGATTCCGCCACCTCGCCGAGCGCGGAATTGTCGGCGGGGTTATGGTAGATTCTCACCGCCCGGCTCTGGGCGGGAACAAAGATTCCGTTGATGTAATTTTTTAGTGTCATTTCAACTCCCCGGTTTCCAGAGCGCGGCATTGATGCACGCCCAGATATGAACGATCCAGCCCAGCAGTCCGAAGCTGATGAACCACACAACGATCGATCCAAGGAAAAAAACAATCGCTGAAAGAATCCGGCCCTGAACCAATTGGCCTAGGCCGGGAACAAAAAAACTGCACAGTGCCGCGATCACATTTCCTGCTGATCCTTGTCTCTCATTCATTATCGGAATATCGAGTGGCTATGGGGCTCTTGCAAGTGATACCTCGCTCCAGACCTACAGGTTGACGTTGCTTTTGGTGGCTAGGTTTGCATTACTCCCTGTTCCATGATTTTCCAGCACCAGATCCGATGATCGGACTCATTGCGCATTCTGAAAAACCGGCAGCCGCGTCGGTGGTCGCCGCGATGATCGCCGAGCTTGAGCGGTTTAACATGTCCTACCTTCTCGAGCGAAGCACGGCTCCTTTGGTCGGGAAATCTTCGGCCTTCGATGAATCTGCTCTCGCGGCCCAGTGCCGGCTTCTGGTCGTGATGGGGGGAGATGGCACCATCCTGAGAGTCGTCCAAAAGCTCACCGATGTGCTTCCTCCGATCTTCGGCATCAACATCGGGACGCTTGGATTTTTGACCTGCCTAGGCGCGGGAGAGATTCAGCGCGCCGTGGAATGCATTCGAGCCCAGGATTATATCCTCAGTTACCGTGGGCTTTTGAAGGCGGACCTCCGATTCGCCAACGGTGATGTGCAAACGCTCTTTGCCTTGAACGATGTTGTGGTCAGTCGGGGCGAGCGTTCCCAGCTTGTGCAAATCCGTGTTTCGCTCGGCGGTGCCGCCCTCACGGATTACAACGCCGACGGCCTCGTGGTTGCGACGCCTACCGGCTCGACGGCCTATTCCCTCTCGGCGGGCGGCCCGATCCTCATGCCAGACTCCGGATGCCTTGTCGTGACACCGATCTGTCCGCACGTGCTGACGAACCGCTCGGTTGTCGTGAGTGACGAGAGCGTCGTGAATATCCAAGTGAGCAAACCCGGCCAGACCGGCTATGTCTCAGTCGATGCCCAGGGTTGGTTTCCGATGACGGATGGCGACTCTCTCCAATTATCCAAAAGCGCACGCGTCCTGCCTCTGGCGATGCTGCCCGAAAGACCCTTCACCGAAGTCCTCCGTCAGAAGTTAAAGTGGACCGGAAGTAACCTATGATTTCTATCGCCCAGATTCTCAAACCCGAGCACATCCATTTATCTCTCAAGGGAGAAAATCAACGCGATGCCGTTCAAGAAGTCCTTTTTTCCCTGCGCGGCGATGTGAGGGTTCCCGCTTGGGAGGACCTACGCACCTCCGTGATTGAGCGCAATGCCCCTGCTGTTGCTGCAGGCGGTTGCGGCGTGGTGATTGCTCATGGCCGTACCAATGCGGTGAATGCGCTCGTGATGGGCGCAGGGAGATTGAGCGAGGGATTCCACTCGAATGATATCCCGGAAAAAGTACGCTTTGTTTTTGTGGCTGGCATCCCCACCGCGTTCAATAACGAATACCTCCGCGTGGTCGGCAGCATCGCCAGACTATGCAGTCGCCCAGAACTCCTGAAAGAACTCATCGCCACAACGACGCCTAGATCTTTCCTAGAAATTCTAGCCTCTGCCGAGCTGAAGCTCTAATTCTGCCAAGCCCTGCGGATACTTAAAGTGCGGGTCCCAAAACTACGCGGAATCCAAAGCTCGTGAATCGGGAATCTGGGAGACCCACGTCATTTCGGAACGAGGATTTCAAGCGGTCGGCATAGCCATTGAACCACGATGCTCCGCGAAGCACACGGCAATCGCTGGTGCGCTCATAGATGTCCTGACACCACTCCCAAACGTTTCCACCCAAATCGTAAATTCCCAATGTGTTTGCAGGGAAACTTCCCACGGGAGAGGTGAACTCAAAGGAATCCACGCCGAGTTCTTGGGAATAGTTTCCGGCGTTTTGTGCTGGTGGCCATTCGGAGCCCCATGGATATCCCTCAGCTTGGCCGCTCCGTTTTTCGGGGTTGGATTCTGGCTCTGCAGGTAGCCCCACGGCCGCACTCCACTCGAGATCACCTGGTAGGCGGTACTCGATATCCGCGCCAATCGAACCCGCAGCACGCTCGCGTTGGGTGAGCCATTCGCAAAAAGCCCAAGCTTCATGCCATGTGACATTGACGACAGGATGATCTGATGTGCTGCCAGCCGCCTGTTGCGGTAGCGCCGCGCCTTTTTCGGAAGCATAGGTTTGGAAGTCGCCGACGCGTGCTGGCCACACGCAAAAAAGCGTGCTGAAACGAGGAACAGGAACAAACGGCATGCCCAAGCTATTAACAAAAGGGGCTTCTTGAGTCGCTGGAACGGAAGAGGTGGCTGAATTAAAACTCATCGCAGGGTGATAAAAAACCCTCATCTAACTAGCAAGATCAAACAGCAAAAACCTTTGCCTTCGGACGTTTCGGAATGGTCGTTAGCTGCGTTTTGTTTGCAATGAGTCAGCGGCTCCTCTAAATAAAAAATCGTTCTTTTCGACCTCAGCTAATTACCACCATGCGCAAACACTTTTTACTCTTCCTCTTTTCCTCATGCCTCGCCATCGCCACCATCGGTTGCTCGAGTGCAACAAAGGTGAGTCCGGCGGTGCTTTCGGCCGCCACTTCGCGTGGTGTGAACTCTTCGACCACGGCGAAGATGTCCTCCGCCCAAGCCCTCGATTTTGCAGATATCCAGAACCTCGTTGCTAAAGGAGTTCCGTCTTCGACGGTCATAGCCTATCTGAATAGCACGCGACGGGTTTACCGTTTCTCCTCTGCCCAGATCACCTCACTAGAGTCCGCTGGGGCTGCTCCCCAACTTGTGAACTATTTGGAGGAATCCGCCGGCTTCTTTGGTAAGGTTCCCGCCACGGCCCGCAATAACAGGAATGGCGAGCCCAAGCCGGAATATAACAACACGCAACAGTATCAGGACGAACAACCCTTCGCCTACAACGAGCCTGTGGTGGACGGGTTTTACGATTCGGGCTATGAGGAATCCCTCTACAGTCCATTCTCGTACAACTAGGAACGAGCGGCGTTTTTTGTAAGCCATGACAGGAGAGACTCCGTTATGGTTCCGGCGCTGGCCCTTTGCGGGATTACTCTTCGCCGCCACGCTGGGTATTGTTTCGGCCTCGCTTACGCCGTTCTCCTCAACGGCCTTCATTTGTGTTGCCGCTTTGGCTATGGGAGTCTGGTTCTGGAAACGCAAAACCTCATGGCTTCTTCTCTCGCTGTCGGCGGCATTCGGAGTGCTCCAAATCTGGCAATCCCGGGAGTCTCCATCGGCCTGGCTCGCAAAGATCGCCGAAGCACCGGGGAGGCAGGTCACCGCCATAGGCCTCGTTGCCTCCCCGCCACAAGTCATAGCCAAAAACAGGATCCGCTTCGATCTGCGCACGGAGGATCTCGAGATCGATGGCCTCCCGCTGAAGGCAAATGTGAAGATCGCTGTGACTGTAGCCGGCGAAGCGCCTCGCTGCGGAGATAGAGTCAAAATCAGAGGCCTCCTTGAGCCCATCCCCGCACCGCGAAATCCTGGTTCATTCGATGCGCGGCGATTGATGGCACTGCGAGGGATCACTTGTGAGATGAAGACGTCCGCAGGCGAGGGATACGGGATTCTGGATCGGGCGGCGGGCTTCCCCCTGCTTCGTACGGCCGAAGCCTGCAGTAAGTGGATGGAATCCACGCTTCGAGAAGGCATATCGGACGATCCCGTCGTTTGCGATTTGCTAGTGGGAATGGTCCTTGGGGCGACATCGGATATCCCAGATTCGTTGCAGGATCAATTTCGCGAAACAGGAACCTTCCATCTTTTTTCTGTCTCGGGTCTTCATGTGGGCATGATCGCGGTGATCTTCTGGCAGGCGTTGCGAATGGTGGGCGCAAGTCGTCGCTCGGCCGTGTTTGTTATTATTCCAGCACTCTTTTTCTATGCCCACATCACGGGATGGAAGCCCTCGAGTATTCGCGCAGCGGCGATGTCAGCGATTTTTCTGGTGGGCATGATCTCGTGGAGACAGCCGATGGCGATCAATTCTCTGTGCGCGGCAGGGTTTCTGATTCTTGTTCAATCCACGAACGAACTTTTCAATCCGGGCTTTCAGCTGTCCTTCGTTGTCGTGGCTGGAATCCTTCTTTTTGCCACGCCTATTCGTGATCGATTACGAAAAAAAGTTCAACCTGATCCGTTCATTCCCATTCCTCTTTGGACGCGCTGGCAAAGGTGGGGCCACGCTTGGGGGGAAGGGGTCGCGGATGCCGTGTCGGTTTCTCTGGCGGCGTGGGTCGGTTCACTCCCGCTGACGATTTACTATTTTCATATGGTCTCGCTCTCCTCTTTGTTAGCGAATCTGGTCATTATCCCGCTGGCCTTTGGCATTATGGCCACAGCTGTTCTCGCGCTGTTTGGAGGGTTGCTGAGTGGTGCCGTGGCGGCGGTTTTTAACAATGCCAATTTGGCTCTCATTAAGGCCCTCATCCTTATCGTGCAAGCCGCTGCGGCCTTACCGGGATCGAGTCTCCTCTTTGGCACTCTGGATCGCGCCCCAGCGGCGATCACGATTTTTGATTTTGCTGATGGCGGCGCGGTCGCGGTGGAGACAGGGCATCGCCTTTGGCTGCTGGATTGCGGATCGGCGAGGGATTTTAAAAATACCATCCTCCCTTGGATGCGTGAGCGGGGAAGGGATTCGGTTGATGGCTTCATCCTCTCGCATGGGGATGCCCGCCGCATGGGAGGAGCGATGGATTTGCTGGGCGCTGGCCAACCGCCGCTCATCGTGGATTCGCCGCTTGGCGATCGGTCGCGGTCACGGAAGCTACTTCATGAATGGCTTCAAAAATCAGGGATTCCCAAGTCCATTCAGTTCGCGGGGGATGAGATCAAAATCCATCCTGGTGCGAAATGGAAGATCCTGCATCCTTCGCTCGGCTATAGAGCTGGTCTGGCTGATGACAAGGCGCTGGTCGTCCGTCTCGATACACTGCGAACACGCATTCTCTTTCTTGCGGATTCCGGCCCCGACACATTTCGAAATCTTCTGGAAAACCGAACGGCCGAATTGGCTTCGGATATCCTTGTTTTGGGTCATCACCATTCCGGTATCCCGCCGGATGCGGCCTTTATTGACGCAGTGCATCCCTCGCTCATCGTTGTCTCGCGGCGTGGGGGATTTCTTGACAACGAGCCGATCGATCCTGAATGGGTCTCAATGCTCCATGATCGGGGGATCTCTGTTTTCCAGCAGAGCGAAACTGGAGCGCTCATCATTCATGTCTTCCGAACCGGTTACGAGGTGGAGGGATTTGTGAACGGGCAGAAATACCGCAAATAAAAAGGCAGAATCGGATGCAATCAGGTGATGCGAACGCGCGTCCCGATCGGGATCAAATCAAAAAGTTCGGCGATGTCGGCGTTGCGAAGCCTCACACAACCATGACTCGCCGGCGTGCCGATGAGGTCTTCGCGGTTGGTCCCGTGGAAATAAATGTACCGATCCTTGGTGTTCGCATTTTCCTCGTCCGTGCCCTCAAGCCAAAGAATGCGGCTGAGAATGCCATCCTGCTCGCCACCCGGTTCCGCGATGCGTCCCGTCGGTTGGCGGCTTTTGAATTCGGTCCAAAGCGGTGCCTCTGCGCCGATTTTCTCAGCCACAAGAAAGTGGCCCGTGGGTGTCTTATTGCTGCCTACCTCAAAGCCAATCCCAAACTTGGAGGTGGATGCAGGCCAAGACTTGACCGGTCGTCCATTTGTTAGAAGATGGACGCACTGCTCCCCTATGTCCACGAGGACCTCCCAGTCCCCAGAGCTTCGAGGTGCATCCCATTCATTAACCATATTCTCAAATACTATGTCGAAATCCTATCGTGTCGCAATCGTTGGTGCGTCTGGAGCTGTCGGAGTCGAAATGCTTCGAGTTATGGAACGCCGTAACTTTCCGGTATCCAGCTTGAGCCTCCTAGCCTCGCCGCGTTCCTCCGGCAAGACGCTGACCTTCCGTGGAGAATCTCACACGATCAAGCCGCTTAATATGAATTCGTTTGAGGATATCGACATTGCGATCTTTAGCGCGGGGGGATCGATCTCTCGCGATTTCGCACCCGAGGCCGTCCGTCACGGAGCTGTCGTGGTGGATAATTCTTCTGCTTTTCGCATGCACGCCGACGTTCCGCTCGTTGTTCCTGAAATCAACGGCGCCGACGTCAAAAACCACAAGGGCATCTTGGCCAATCCGAATTGTACCACAGCGATCACCCTGCTTGCGCTCTACCCATTGCACCGCCAATTCGGTTTGAAGCGGATTTTTGCCTCCAGCTACCAAGCCGTCTCGGGAGCCGGTGCCCGCGCGATCGATGAGCTCCGCCATCAGACCGATGCTGTTGCCAAGCACAAGCCGATCCTGAAGGAGATATTCCCTCATCAGATCGCCTTTAACGTGATTCCGCAGGTCGATTCCTTCCTCGATACCGGCTACACGAAAGAGGAAATGAAAATGCAAAATGAGGGTCGTCGCATCATGCATTTGGCCAATTTTAAAGCCTCCGTCACCTGCGTGAGAACGCCGGTTTACCGTGCCCACTCGATCGCCGTGAGTGCGGAATTTGAAAAACCCGTCAACCTCGAAGACGCCCGCGCCGCGCTCTCGAAGGCTCCCGGTCTCCAATTTCTTGACGATGGCTACCCGATGCCTCTGGATTCGGCAGGAAAGGACGATTGCTTCGCTGGTCGTCTTCGACTTGATTGCGCGATGGAAAACGGCCTCGCTCTCTGGGTCTGCGGCGATCAGTTACTCAAAGGAGCCGCCCTCAACGCCATTCAAATCGCCGAATTACTCTGACGCCTTTCGCTTTTCGAAATTGACGTCTTGTGCATCCTTCCGCGTTGACTACCTTGACCAGTGATGGCGGACGGTCGCTCTGGGTATGCTGCAAGGCTACGTGGAGAGGAAAGTCCGGACACCATAAGGCAACATGCCGTGGAGAACACGCGGGAAACCGAGGTGAAAGCTGCGGTTGACGGAAAGTGTCACAGAAAACAAACCGCCGTTGCGCGCAAGCGTGTCGGTAAGGGTGAAAAGGCGGGGTAAGAGCCCACCGCCCCAAGCGCAAGCGAGGGGGCACGAAAAACCCCATGTGGTGCAAGACAGAACAGGAGAGGATCGGGTCGCCTGCCCGCTTCGCCGCGCAAGTGGCGGGACTCTCCGGGTATTGGTCGCAGCTCGCAAGGGCTGCCTCCCGCCGCAAGGTGAGGGGCAAGACAAATGACCGTCCACGCCGGTGGCGCAAGCCATCGGCCGGACAGAATCCGGCTTACAGCCATCCCCAAGCGGGGGCATTTCAGAAATGAGGTGCCTCCGTCCTTTTTTGCCAAAACGTTGCTGGAATGTCTTTTCTTTCGATTTCGAACCGTTCATCATCCCTGCGCTTTCTCCAAACATAATAAATCTATGCCTGTAATCGCAAAAGGACTCGAAGGAATTGTAGCCAACTCAACCAGCCTCAGCGAGGTGCTCGGTCAAGAGGGTGTTCTCATTTACGGTGGTTACAACATCAACGAGCTGGCCGGCAAGGCCACCTACGAAGAGGTTGTTCATCTCCTCTGGCATGGCGAATTACCCAACCGCGCGCAACTCGACGACCTCTCTCTCAAGCTCCGCTCCGCCCGCGAGCTCCCCTCTCAGGTTGTGGATTTCCTCCGCTCCGTGCCGAAGGAATCCGGTCCGATGGACGTGATTCGCACGGCCGTTTCGATGCTCGGTCTTTACGATAAAAACTCAAAGGACGAAAGCGCCGCCGCCAACTACGACCGCGCAGTCAGTATTACGGCCAAGATTGGCGTCATCGCCGCTTATTTTCACCGCGCTCGCAACGGGCTCGATCTTCCCGCCGTCCGCACCGATCTCGGTGAGGCCGCTCATTTTCTCTACCTCCTCAATGGCGTCGAACCGACAGCCGAGGCCACGCGCACACTCGATGTCGCCTACGTTCTCCATGCCGACCACGGCATGAACGCTTCGACCTTCTCGGCCCGCGTCACCATCGCCACCCTCTCGGATATGTACTCCGCCATCACCTCGGCGATCGGCACTCTCAAGGGCCCGCTCCACGGCGGCGCGAATGAAGGCGTGATCCACATGCTCCAGGAAATCGGAAGTGAGGAAAATGTCGACGCCTGGGTTGAAAATGCGCTTGAACAGAAGAAAAAAATCATGGGCATCGGCCATCGCGTTTACAAAGTCCTCGATCCTCGCGCTCCGCACCTCCGCGAAATGGCGATCGTCCTCAGTAATCAACTCGGCGAACCGAAGTGGATCCGCATGAGCGAACGCATCGCGACCATCATGCGCGAGCGCAAGGGCCTCAATGCCAATGTCGATTTCTACTCCGCCACCGTTTACTACTCGATGGGCATTCCGACCGATATGTTCACTCCCGTCTTTGCCATCGCCCGTGCATCCGGATGGACCGGCCACGTGATGGAACAACTCGCCGATAACCGCCTCTACAGGCCGCTCAGCGAATACACTGGCCCAGCCGTCGGCAAGGTTTACACGCCCGTCGACCAGCGTCCATGACTCCCCGCCTGAGGGCACGCAGCCTCGAGCGTTCCTTTCGCATCGGAGGTTCTCAGATTCCGGTTTTGCGAGGCATCGACCTCGACATTGTCGCTGGAGAGTCTGTCTTTCTTTGCGGAGCCAGTGGCGCCGGTAAGACCACTCTGCTGTACACCCTAGCCGGTCTGGAAACTCCGGAATCTGGAACGGTCGAGTTTGAGGGGCAGTCGCTTTACAGCCTTTCTGGAAACGCCCTCGCTCGCCTGCGCAACCAGCACATGGGATTTGTTTTTCAATCCTATTTCCTGCTTCCCGAGCTCACAGCGCTAGAGAACACCCTTGTGCCAGCGATGATTCGCGGCACCTCGTCTCAGGCTCGCGCGACCGAACTTCTCGAGCGCGTCGGTCTCCGCGACCGCATGCACCACCTCCCTGCGGAACTCAGCGGCGGCGAGCAACAGCGCGTCGCCATCGCCCGCTCGCTGATCAACGATCCCTCGATCCTCTTCGCGGACGAACCCACCGGCAACCTAGACTCAAAAAATGGAGAGGTCATCATGGCCCTGCTCCTCGATCTTGCACGGGATGGAGGACGCACTCTCGTTGTGGTGACGCATGATGAACACCTCGCTCAACGTGGCGACCGCACCGTGCGCATCGTGGATGGCCGCCTCGATAGCCACTGACATGCCGCTCGACTACCCGGCCCCATTTATCAACCTCACTCGGGAACTCCGCCGCCTTCCCGGCATCGGACCTCGAAGTGCCGAGCGAATCGCCCTCTGGCTACTCAGCCATAAAGACGCTCGGCCAAGCGAACTCGCTCGCTCGACCACGCTCGCCTCTACCAGCCTGCATTCGTGTTCCAAGTGCGGATTTTTTGCCATCGAGGAACTTTGCGAGATTTGTCAGCAACCTTCGCGTCAAGGTCGCGAACTCTGCGTCATCGAGCAATCCACCGACATTCTTCCCCTCGAGCGCAGTGGTGTTTTCACTGGCCTCTACCACGCCTTGGGTGGCCGCCTCGCTCCGCTCGACCATGTCGGTCCCGATGAGCTTCGTATCGCCAGCCTCATCGAGCGCGTTCGAGACGAGTCTCCCACCGAGATTATCCTGGCCCTCAGCGCCGACGTCGAAGGCGAGGCCACCACAAACTACCTTATCGAAATTCTCGCCCCGCTTGGCGTTCGCACAACCCGTATCGCCCACGGCCTCCCAGCCGGCGGCGGGCTTGAGCACGCGGATCAACTCACCCTCCAGCGCGCCCTCACCGGACGCCGTCCCGCCTAAAAAATCTCTTTTTCAAACAGTCCCTTGCGTTTTGAAAAAACGAGGTTAGTTTGTTTTTCCTAATTGGGGGCGTAAAGGTTTCGACTTGAAGTGAGAAGCCCAGCTCGCATGTCGAGGATGATTCGTTGGCCTCGTAAAAAATCGGATCAAACAAACTAAATGCAGATTACGAAGATCTAGCTCTCGCGGCTTAATTAGCCACGACGCATTCCAGCCAACGCCTGCTAGGCCGGAGTGTGACGACAGCAGGC
>CAMBAQ010000020.1 GCA_945863785.1 Chthoniobacter flavus | reverse complement strand
TATTGTCCTAAAGGCATAGCCAACGTGACGACCGATAGTTTTGAATAGGCCTGAGGGCAAAAATAAGTGAATAATGCACACAAGACCACCACTGTCCGCTATGGCTCGTCAAATCCAACCATCCGCTGAATCACAAAGCCGATTTCCTTTAATGGAGGAGATTCACTCCCCACTCAACGACCAAGCCGCTCTCGCCGAGTCTCAACGCTGCCTCTACTGCTATGATGCACCATGCATTCACGCCTGCCCCACGGGTATCGACGTTCCCACTTTCATCAAAAAAATAGCCGCCGGCGAAGTCGCGTCCGCTGCCAAAACGATCCTCACAGCCAACATCCTAGGCGCGAGTTGCGCGCGCGTTTGCCCCACCGAAGTCCTTTGTGAGGGAGCCTGCGTGCTCGGACACGAATACGAGCCTATCCAAATCGGGCGCCTTCAACGTCACGCGACTGATTTTGTCGCAGCACACGGCATCTCAGTCCTGAAGATGCCCGCTGAAAAAAGCGGCTTCCGCGTAGCGATCATTGGGGGCGGCCCTGCCGGTCTCGGGTGTGCAGCCGAACTCGCCCAACTTGGACACCATGCTGTGATTTTTGAAAAGGAGCCGAATGCGGGGGGACTTAATACTCGAGGAGTCGCTTATTATAAAATGAAGCCCCGCGTGAGCCTCGACGAAGTCCGTTTAGTGGAATCCCTCGGCGTTGAGATTCGAACCGGCGTGAATGTCGGTGAAGACCTCACTGGAGAGGAATTGCACTCGGTATACGATGCCGTTTTCGTCGCTATCGGCCTTGGGAGCGAATCCCATCTCGGCATCCCAAGCGAAACCGGTCCAGGCGTCAGGTCCGCTCTGGATTTTATTCGGGACATTCATGAGATGCCACTCGAGGAAGTTGCAATCGGAAAATCGGTCCTCGTCATCGGCGGTGGGAATACAGCCATCGATGCCGTCAACCAGGCCAAAAGACTCGGCGCTCCGTCTGCGACTCTCGCCTATCGCCGAAAAGAGGTGGACATGAGTGCTTATACTTTTGAAGTCGCTCTCGCACGAGCCGCAGAATGCCGGATGGTTTTTGAGGCCAAGCCAGTGGAGGTCGTACGCGATGTCGATGGCAACCTCGCCGGAGTCAAGTTTATCCACTCTTCGAGTGGCCAAGAGTGGATCGAACCCTGCGACCAATTGCTCCTCGCGATCGGACAACCCAAACAAGACAGTTTACTCAAGAAGCTGTTTCCCGCTCTGGAAATTGATGCACAAGGATGCGTGATCACCGATCCCCTCACCGGCCGCACTAGCCAGCCCAAGATTTTTTCCGGCGGTGATTGCGCCAATGGGGGCAAAGAAGTCGTGAACGCTGTGGGCGAAGGAAAAAAGGCCGCGATGGAAATCCACCGTATGCTCACAGGAAAACCCGCCACCCCAACAAAACAATCCTCACGACAAGGCATCACTCGCCCACCCAGCGGAGCTGGCCTTTGGAACCCTGTTCGTCCCCCCAACCACTAATTTTCATGGCCGATCTTTCCGTCACCTTCGCTGGAATCCGCTCACCTAACCCATTCTGGCTTGCCTCAGGGCCACCCACGAACACGGCCTATCAGGCCCACCGGGCATTTGAAGCAGGATGGGGCGGCATCGTGTGGAAAACCATTGGCGAGCCAACTCCCAATGTAGCCTCTCGGTATTCTGCCCTCCGCCTTGGGAACAAGCGCATGGTCGGCTTCAACAACATTGAGCTTATCAGCGACCGCTCGCCCGAGACGAATTTTCGTGAACTCAAGGAAGTCAAAGAACGGTGGCCAGATCGCGTGCTCATTGCCTCCTTGATGACTGATACCCGCGAGCACTGGCATGACCTCATCCGCCGGGGCGAAGATGCGGGAGTCGATGGGTTTGAGTTGAACTTCGGTTGCCCACACGGAATGTGCGAGCGAGGGATGGGCTCGGCCGTCGGTCAAAATCCCGATGTCGCGGAAAAGATCACCAGTTGGGTAATGGAAGTCGCAAGCAAGCCGGTGATCGTCAAACTCACGCCAAATATCACCGACATCACCCAAGCCGCCCGCGCCGCTAAGAGAGGCGGGGCCAACGCGATTTCGCTTATTAACACCATCAGGAGCATCACGCAGGTGAATCTCGATAACTTCGTGCCCGAACCTTACGTTGATGGGGCTTCTACGCACGGCGGGTATTGCGGCCCTGCAGTAAAACCGATTGCCCTCAACATGGTGCAAAATTGCGCTCAGGACACCGAGTTCGGATTGCCCATTTCGGGCATTGGAGGAATTTCAAACTGGCGCGATGCCGCCGAGTTCTTAGCCCTTGGAGCCACCACCATCCAAGTTTGCACGGCAGTCATGCACCATGGATTCCGAATCGTTGAGGACATGATTGACGGTCTCAGCGCCTATCTCGACAGCAAGAGCATGGAATCCCCGCGAGAGCTTGTGGGCCGCGCTGTTCCGTCTCTCCGCAAATGGGAGGATCTGAATCTCAACTTCAAGCGTGTGGCCCGCATCGACCACGACACCTGCATCGGATGTAATCTCTGCCATATCGCATGCGAAGATGGCGCGCATCAATGCATCGATCTTCTCGACCCCGAGACCACCGAGATTGGCTACGGACCGGGGCGTTTGATGGGCAAGTCCGTCCCCGTCGTGCGTGAAGAGGACTGCGTGGGATGCAACCTGTGCAGTCTTGTCTGTCCTGTGGATGGGTGTGTTTCCATGGTGGAAATCCCATCCAAAGCAGCGCCAATGAGCTGGAGCCAATACCAGTCTCGTCTATCCAAGGGCGACATCGAGCCCATTCCGGCACATCCCTAAAACAAAATGGAGCTTGATCAAAAATGCGGGTGAAATTTTCAAAATATGATTTGGGAACATAAGACCGAACCGCTCGCGCCTACGCATGTTTTTGCAAGCCGCTTCTTGGCTCAATTTCTCATCGCTTTGGCCTTGGTTGCTGTCGGTCTGGCGATCGGGATGCTGGGCTACACCATTCTGGGGAAACTCCCCCTTATCGATGCCTTCTTGGAATCAAGCATGCTTCTCAGCGGCGCAGGCCCGCTATACACAGAAAGAACCTCCTCTAATACTTTGAAGATATTTTCTTCGATCTACTCCCTTTTTTCGACGCTCGTCGTCGTCGTATCCGTCGGCCTGTTGGCCTCGCCGGTCGTTCACCGGTTATTTCACGCCATCCACATCGAAAAGACAAAAAAGCCCTAACAAACGCTTGATTAGAGAACGATCAAGCGGGAGCTATGGACTCATAAAACAGAGATAACGCTCAGCCGTTAACGCCAAGCGTTATCTCAATAGATCATGAACCAGTCGATTAGGCGTTACGTCCGACGCAATTTAGGTCCTCAAAGGAGACCAACAAGCGCTTGGTAAAGGCGGCCTCGGCGGCACCCAACCACACGCGCGGATCGTAGTATTTTTTGTTCGGTGCATCTGGTCCCGTAGGATTGCCAATCTGACCCTGCAGGTAATCGTGATTTTTCTCATCGTAAGCACGAATGCCCTCCCAGTAAGCCCATTGAAGATCGGTGTCCAAGTTCATCTTGATCGCACCGTAGCTGATCGCCTCGCGAATTTCCTCACGCGAAGACCCCGAGCCACCATGGAAAACAAAATTCACCGGCTTAGGTGCAGTTCCAAATTTTTTCTGAATGTATTCTTGGGAATCGCGCAAGATCGTGGGTTTTAGTTTCACATTCCCTGGTTTGTAAACGCCGTGCACGTTGCCGAAGGCCGCAGCCACAGTGAAGTTCGGGCTCACGTCGCTGAGTGCTTCGTACATCGCGGCCACTTCCTCTGGTTGCGTGTAGAGTCGGGACTCATGCACATCGCTATTGTCAACACCATCCTCTTCTCCACCAGTGACACCGAGTTCGATTTCGAGAGTCATCCCCATTTTCGCCATGCGCTGGAGATACATGCAGCAGGTCTCGATGTTTTCCAGAAGCGGCTCCTCAGATAAATCGAGCATGTGGGAACTGTAAAGAGGTTGCCCCGTTTTTGCGAATTGCTCCTCGCTTGCCGTCAATAAACCATCGATCCAGGGCAGCAATTTCTTCGAGCAGTGATCCGTATTCAGAATCACAGGAACGCCATAAGCCTTCGCCGCCTGATCGGTATAAATAGCCCCAGCGATGCCGCCTAGCACTGGACCAAGCTGGGTGTCTCCCTTCACACCCTTGCCAATAACAAACTGCGCTCCGCCGTTGGAAAACTGGATCATCATCGGGGAATTTAACTCACGCCCAGCGGCCAGCGCGGCATTCACTGAACTCGTTCCGATGCAATTGACCGCTGGCAGCGCAAAGTTCTCGGCCTTGGCTTGATCGAGCAACGACTTGACTTCATCTCCAAACAAAACACCTGAGCGAAATTTCGTATTTTTCATGTAAGGAAAGACCCCTACTCCACCCACCCTGTTTATTGCAAACCCTTTCTATCTCCACTACCGAACGCTGTGACAATTCATCAAAATTAAGCCCACCGTGAATCCGGATTTGTTCTGTGACAGTTTCTGAAACGAGTTTGAAAACCTTATTTTCTCTCGCTGATCATCACCCTTTTTCTTCCACAAAAGGCAAAGTCGGTTTAATAATGGGTAGTTCATGGTCAAGGTGGAAAAACTGACAAAGAAATTTGGTGCTAACACAGCTGTGGATAGTATCGATTTTGAGGTCCAGAAAGGCGAGATCGTCGGATTTCTAGGGCCAAATGGAGCTGGCAAGAGCACGACAATGAAAATGCTCGCGGGGTTTCTCCCTCCCACATCCGGAACAGCGGAGGTCGCGGGCTGTGATGTTTTCACCGATTCCTTGCGTGCTAGGGAGCACATCGGTTACATGCCGGAAAATGTCCCTCTCTACACCGACATGAGGGTCAGTGAATTCCTCCGCTATCGGGCTTCATTGAAGGGAGTCCCGGGGAGACGATTGAGGGAACGCATCAGCGATGTGCTCGAACTTTGCGGTCTCGAGGATGTGGAAAAAAAGATGATATCCCGCCTCTCCAAAGGTTACCGTCAGAGGGTGGGTCTCGCTGACGCCATGGTTCACGAACCGGATCTCCTTATCCTCGACGAGCCCACGATCGGCCTCGACCCAAATCAGATCCGCCTTGTGCGGGACTTGATCCGCAACCTTCGCCGCCACCACACCATTCTCATCTCGACGCATATTCTTCCCGAAGTGGAGATGCTTTGCTCGCGAGTGATCATTATCAACAAGGGACGGATCGAAGCGCTCGATACGCCGCAAAATCTTCGCGCACGTCTCGGTCAGGAAGGTCATGTATTATTCGACGCCCGTGTGCCGGACGCCCGCGTGGCGGCAGCTGAGCTTCGTAAACTAGAAGGCGTGCAAACCGTGAGCATCCGGAACGACGGACCTTGGTCTATTTTCAAAATTCAATGCACACCGGGACATGACCCTCGAGAAACCATTTATCAATTTGCTGTGGAAAAAAGTTGGCCTGTCCGCGAGCTGAGCCGACCGCCAGTCTCGTTGGAACAAGTCTTTGCCGAAGTCACAAACGGAGAGGAACTCTGACAATGGGCCGCTTTTTCATTCTTTTTCGCCGTGAGGTAGCATCGACGTTCCATCAACCCATCGCCTATGTCGTGCTCTTCTTTTTCTTGGTGATTACTGGATTCAACTTCCATGCGGGGATCACAATGCTGAACAACGGGCGTGGAACTACAACGGTGGTCGAAGCCTTTTTCAACACGATGTATTTCTGGTTTCCCTTCTTGTTGGTCTTCCCCTTTACGACCATGCGAGTTTTTGCCGAGGAGTCTAAAATGGGCACCATCGAAACTCTGATGACAGCTCCGGTGCGAGATTCTCAGGTCGTCTTGGCCAAATACGCTGGCGCACTTTTCTTCTACCTCGTTCTCTGGGCACCAAGCCTGCTCTATTTCGTTACATTCCAAACGATCACGGGAATGAATGCGGCTGGGGCGGCGGGCAGCTACATCGGCGCCTACTCGATACTGATCATGATGGGCATGCTCTACACCTCAATTGGTTGCCTAGCTTCAGCTCTCACGGATAATCAAATCGTCGCTGCGATGATCTCGTTTGCCTCAATCCTGACTTTGTTTTTTCTCGGACTCCTCTCGTTCATCATGCCAGCCACCGGCTCGATCCTGCGCGAAGTGACATATTACTTTTCCCCGATCGAGCACATGGTCGATTTTTCACGGGGAATCGTGGATTCCAGGCCGTTGGTTTTTTACATTAGCTCCACGCTTCTAGTCCTCTTTGCCACACTCCACGTCTTTCAATACCGCCGCTGGAAATCATGACACCGGGACGTACTGGAATCAAAATCAGCATTGGCCTCCAATGTCTCGCCGTTGCCATCATTTACCTGCTTGCCAACTATCTTGGGTTTACTCACTACGAACGCCGCGACTACTCCCGCTCGCAGAAGTTCTCCCTCGCCGATCAAACCAAAATCGTCCTGAAGGAGTTTAAAAAGCCTCTCAACATCATCATCGTCTCCTCTCCCTCGTTCCTTTCGCCGGCATCCCAGATCCTTGGTGATATACGCAGCCTGATGACGGAGGTTTTATTCAACAAACGTCAGGGCCTTGTTGTGGAATACGTGGATCCGACTCGCAATCTCTCCAGAGTTCAGGAACTCCAGACAAAATATAACCTCACGAGCCTAGATAACATCGCCATCCTTGATTATGATGAAAGGCATCAGTTGGTGAATTTGGCGGAGATGGGAGATTTTGATATGTCCCCCGTCGCACAAGGCGAACTCCCGATCTTGTTAGGCTTCCGTGGCGAGCAGATCCTCACCAGCGCGCTCATGGGGCTTCTTAAAGAGGGGAGTCAGAATATCTATTTCCTCCAAGGGCATGGCGAGCCCCCACCCACTATCAACGGCGACCTATCCACTTGGATCGATGCCATCCATCGCCAGCATGCGATCTGCACCCCACTTTCCCTCTCTTCTATCGACAAGGTGCCGGAGGATGCCGCAGCCATCGTCATTTCCGCAGCGAAGTCTGATTTGGACGAGCGTGAGGCAGCCGTCCTTGCAGCATGGCTTCGCGTGGGAGGCAAGATGCTGGTCCTATTGGATCCTAACGCCTCCACTCCACGCCTGCATGCATTGTTGGCCGCGAACGGCATTATCCCACAAGATGACCGCGTCCTCCGTCTCATTAAACTCCCCTTCGCAATGGGCATCTTGCGCGATGTCACCGGCGAGGTCTTAAAAAATGCGGAAGTCACCCGACGCCTTCAGGGAATGAATATCCTTTTCCCTGGGGCAACTCAATCCCTGACCTTCGAAAAAGACCTCGTCCAAAAAGAGAAAATCCTAATACGCCCGCTCACTCAGGCCGCCGAGGAGTTTTGGGGAGAAACGAATTTCGCTCCGAACCAAGCCGAGGGCGTGCGCTACGATGATGGCATAGACCATGGCCAACCGGTTATCATCGCAGCTTTGGCCGACCGTGACGGCGTGGAAGATGACCGCCTCAACGTACAGACGTCCCGCCTCATCGTTGTCGGGTCGTCCCAGTTCGCCTACGATGCCTCGATCTCACGGCCTGGACTGGACCTCCTTATTGGATCCATCAACTACCTTGTCGAACAGGGCAACCTCAGCGGCATTACGGCAAAAAACACCACCCGCTTCGCTCTCCAACTCACCGACCTTCAATTATCACAACTCGCCTTAGTTGTGATGGTCGGAATGCCCGCAGCGGCTGCATTTCTAGGCCTGATTGTTTGGTGGAGGCGGAGGGCATGAGCAAGTTTGCCACTGTTTTGCTTGTGCTGGCAGCAGCAGGATTGATCGTTTTCGTGGCCACCACATCAAACTGGCGACTTTCGGAAGGACGACTGAAAGCCGCAGGGTCACCCCTTTTTGATTTCGATCCCGATGAGATCAGCAGCATCAAAATCAAAAATGGCGACCAATCCTTTCGCCTAAAAAGAGTCGACGCAGATTGGATCGTTTCGACTGGAACTGACGATGTCGCAGCGCCGGAAGCCATGAAACAGATCTTCGAATCTGCCCTAGGCACCATCGTTCTCGACCGCATTGATGCCAGCGAAATCAGAGACGACAAAAACCTCTCGGCCTACGGAGTCCAAAAAAGCAGTCTGCAGGTCGACTTTAAAGGCGATAAGCCGCCCTCTCTGCTCGTTGGAAAGAGCAGCGTGGATGGCACACGCAATTACGTATCATTTGAGAATTCCAAGACCGTTTACCTGATCCCCAACGACCTCGTTCGACTCATCACCGAGCCGCCATCAAGCTTCCGCGACCGACGCCTCACGACGATCGACCCTGCCAGCCTAAAGCGAGTGGAAATTCGTCGTGCAAATACCATCCTCGAATTAGATCGATCTCCGACAGGATGGCGAATAGTAAAGCCGGTCAATACTCCTGCTGACGAAGTGGCCGTGGGCAAATTAGTGGATCAAATCCTCCATCTTCGACTCAAGGAATTCGTAAATAATCCCACAACCGACCCCCTTCTCACAGGAACGGCTGGGGAAAAAGCCTGCATCAAACTTTATCAGGAAGGCGATACAGCCCCGTCAACTATTACCATCGGGCAACCTGCGCCAGATGGTGGTTACTACGTGCGACTCGAACCCCGCCATATTGAGTGTCGTATCCCTGATAAAAATCTGGAATTCCTATCAACGGATATGAACCTTCTACGCGACCGCTCGACAGCGAGACTGAATCCAGACCTTATCGATTTAGTCCGCATCAATACTGCCGGAGCACAGCGCGAGATCAAGCGTTCTCCGGCAAGCCCACTAGCGGACACGATCCCCCGCCTTGTTGAGATTTTGAGAACCACCAAGGTCATCAAATTCCTGCCAGCCACTCCCGTTGAACTCGAGAAGCAACATCTCAACACCCCACTGCATCGACTGACCTTTCTTTCCGTTATTTCGGAAAACACTCCAGAATCTCCTGCTGGCGAGCAAGTCGTCCTCGATCTTGCCATAGGTGACCCCCTCCCCGATGGTTCAGTCCCTATCCATATCATTGGATCACCAGAGATTTTCTTAGTTCCGTCGACGATCCTCAAAGCCCTCACTCCCCCCTGAAGAGGGTTGTCATTCGGAGCGATCTCGGGTTTTCTAACGCACTGATTTTTTATGACATCTGCACAAATCCGCCAGTCGTTCCTCGATTTCTTCCACGAGAAGAGCCACACCCTCGTTCCTTCCTCGAGTTTGATGCCCGATTCTCCGAACCTGCTTTTCACAAACGCGGGCATGAACCAGTTCGTTCCCTTCTTTCTTGGGCAAAAAACACCCGACGTCACAAAGTGGGCTGGCGCTACACCAGCATCCGATCAACGCGCGGCGGATACGCAGAAATGCATTCGCGCCGGAGGCAAACACAACGACCTCGATGATGTCGGCCTCGACACTTACCACCACACCTTTTTTGAAATGCTCGGAAACTGGTCGTTCGGAGATTATTTCAAAAAGGAAGCGATCGAGTGGGCGTGGGAATTGGTAGTCGGACGCTGGAAATTTCCACCAGAGCGTCTCTACGCAACGATCTACAATCCTGCTGAGGGAGACCCCGCATCGCGCGACACCGAAGCCTGGGATATCTGGGCGGAGAAATTTCGATCTGTCGGACTCGATCCCGATAAGCACATCGTCAACGGAAACAAAAAGGACAATTTTTGGATGATGGGCGATACAGGCCCCTGCGGTCCCTGCTCGGAACTTCACGTGGATCTCACACCGAAAGGCGACACTGGCGGCGCGCTTGTCAACATGGGCTCAGCTGAGTGCATCGAGATTTGGAATCTTGTTTTCATCCAATTCAACGCGAATCCCGACGGATCTTTCAGTCCCCTTCCGGCTCGTCACGTGGACACAGGAATGGGCTTTGAGCGAGTGACGTCCATCATCCAAGGCACCAAGGGACTCACGGACTTTGCGAACGCACGCATCTCGAACTACGAGACTGATATTTTTCGTCCCATCTTTGATGAGTTGGAAAAACTGACCGGCAAGACTTACGGCGCCACTCTCCCTGAGGTCGGCGTTCAACTCACCACATTGCCCGAACAATTTGCAACCGACGTCGCTTTCCGCGTGATCGCGGACCACATTCGAACCCTCTCGTTCGCCGTCGCTGACGGGATCCAACCCGGAAACACTGATAGAAACTACGTTCTTCGCCGCATCCTTCGCCGTGCCGTCCGTTATGGTCGCACACTAGGGCTCACCGAGCCATTTTTCTTCTGTCTCGTCGATGTCCTAGCCAGGACGATGGGCGATGTATTTCCGGAGATCCGCACACGCCAAAAGCATGTCGAAGAGGTCTTGCGCCGCGAGGAAGAAGCCTTCAATCGCACTCTCGATAAAGGTATCGAGCTCTTCAATACAGAAGCTTCAACGCTCCCTACAGGCGCTCAAATATCAGGCGCGTTTGCATTCCGCCTCTATGACGAACAGGGCTTCCCGCTGGACTTAACGGAACTCATGGCTCGTGAACGCGGACTCACTGTGGACAACGCCGGATTTGAAACTTTGATGGAAAGCCAACGTGCCCGCGCCCGTGCCGCTCAGAAAAAAACCGTCATCACGCTCTCGGAAATCGAGACCTCTACACCCACCCCGTTTTCAGGTTATGACCATCTCGTGACAACAGCCCAAGTTTTAGAGGTTGTTTCCATCAAAGACAAAACGGCCGTGGTCTTGGATGCGAGCACTTGCTATGCCGAAATGGGCGGTCAAGTTGGTGACAGAGCGACGCTCACTGGCAGCGGACAACTCTGGGCTGTTTCCAATACCCAAAAAATCGGTAACACATGGCTCCACATCCTCGATTCGGCTGATGCACCAGCGATCGGCAGCGAGGTGAAAATCACCGTTGATAAACCTCGTCGCGACGCGATCCAGCGTCACCACACAGTCACCCACCTTCTCCACTGGGCTCTACACGAGGTCGTATCACCCGATGCTACGCAAAAGGGCTCCTCAGTGGCTCCGGACAAGTTGACATTTGATTTCAACAGCGGCCCACTCACGCCACAGCAAGTCCGCGAAATCGAACGCTTGGTAAATGAACGTATTCTCGAAAATGCCAAAGTCACATGGACAGAAGTCCCCTATGCCGATGTCCGCGGACGCTCAGACATCATGCAGTTTTTCGGGGACAAATATGGTGAGACCGTCCGCGTTGTCCAAATCGGTGGCACTGGAAACCTAGACGGATACTCGATGGAGCTATGCGCTGGCACCCATTGCACCGCAACCGGCGAGATCGGTCTTTTTCGGATTCTCGGCGAGTCCGCCATCGCCGCAGGCGTTCGTCGTATCGAAGCTGTCGCCGGGTTGGAGGCCGCTACTCAGGCCGTTCAAGACTCCCATCGCCTGCAAAATATCGCCGCGCAAATCAACTGTCCCGCCGCCGAGATCGAGAGAAAGATTGAATCGATCCTAGCTCAGCAAAAGGAATTTGAAAAAGCACTCAAAGCCGCTCGCGCCCGCGATGCCGCAACTCGCGCGCGCGATTTGATCGAGCACACTCAAAACATCTCCGGAACTCCCCTCCTCTGCAAAGATCTGGGCTCCGCAGATGGTGACGAACTCCAAGCCATCGCTGATGCCCTTAAAGGCACGTTTGAGGGTGTACTCGTGCTCGCAGGTTCAGCCAATTCCGTAGTCTCTCTCGTGGCCTCGGTGTCTCCGCAATACACATCAAAGATCCAAGCGGGAAAAATCATTCAGACCATCGCTCCGATCGTTGGAGGCAAAGGAGGCGGAAGGCCAGACTCAGCCCGTGGAGGAGGCAAAGATACCTCCAAAATCGCTGAAGCCTTGGAGAAAGCGAAATCCCTCTTGGTTTGATTAACTGAAGGTCGTGTCACCCGCCCGAGAATGCACGGGCGGGGATTGCGACTCAGGCCTTCATGCGCTCAATTTGAGCGCCTAGACCATTCAGTTTTTCATCGATGGACTCATAGCCTCGATCAATGTGGTAAACCCGATTCACTTCGGTGACACCATCAGCCTGAAGTCCGGCAAGAACGAGTGCCGCAGAAGCCCTCAGGTCGCTCGCCATCACCGGCGCGCCACTGAGTTGCGGAACTCCCTTGATCACTAAGGTCGCGCCCTGAAGGTCGATATCGGCACCCATGCGCTTAAGCTCCGCGACGTGCATGAATCGATGAGGGAAGACGTTTTCTGTAACGACACTGATTCCCTCAGTCGTTGCAAGCAGGGCACACATCTGAGCCTGCATGTCGGTCGGAAAGGCAGGATAAGGTAAAGTATCAAGCTTGAGTGGACGACGCTTGACTCCAGGGCGTATCGAGATTTCGTTTCCGTTGGCTTCAATCAAAAATCCCGCATCAACGAGGGGATCGATGACCGCTTTCAAATGGAGTGGGTTCACTCGCAGGAGACGAACATGGTCACCGGCAATCGCCGCGGCAGCCAAAAAAGTTCCCGCCTCGATGCGGTCAGGAATCACTTCATGCTCGGCGCCGTGAAGTTCCTTGACGCCTTCGATGATAATTTTTCTCGTGCCGGCACCCTCGATTTTCGCCCCCATAGCGATCAGGAAATTGGCGAGATCGACGACTTCAGGTTCTTCAGCAGCCCCATCAATAATCGTGACCCCGTCGGCCAGTACGGCAGCCATCATGACATTGTCCGTTCCAAGAACGGTCGAACCGAATTTACTACGAAGAGAAATCGTAGCACCACGCAGCTTCGGAGCCAAAACCTTCACGTCCCCACCCGACACACGAACAGCCGCACCTAAGGCCTCGAATCCGCGAAGGTGCAAATCAATCGGACGGTCTCCGATCACGCATCCCCCCGGAAGGGAAACCGTTGCCTCCCCTTGCCTGCCAAGCAACGGTCCAAGAACGCAAACCGAGGCTCGCATCTTGCGAACAATATCATAAGGAGCCTGGCTGAGAATTTTTTCGGCTCGGATTTTTACGACCCCGCTGGCCCGCTCGACTTCGCACCCAAGCTCACTCAGAATTGTGAGCATGTAGTGGATATCGCTGAGATCGGGCACACGCGAAATCGTGCAAGGCTCGCTCGTCAATAATGTGGCGGCGAGAATGGGAAGGGCGGAATTTTTTGAACCGCTTATTTTGACGGAGCCGCTTAAGCGATGCCCCCCGTGAACCACAATTTTATCCATGACGTGAGAAAACGAATCTTTCGACGTCTTGATAGTCGCGATGAACGACGATGTCCCGAAAATTATGCACTTTCAGAATCTCAACAACACGCGCGGCTTGATCGTGCCCGATCTCCAATGCAAGCAATCCCCCTGAAGACATCCTCGTCAGCGAATCCTTAATAAGCCTTTCAACAATCCTCAAACCATCCGCTCCACCGTCCAATGCAAGCACGGGATCGTTTAGGACCTCTCGCGAAAGAGTCGCAATATCGGTTGTCGGGATATAGGGAGGATTTGAAACAATGATGTCGAAAATTCCCTCCACGGAATCAAGTAAGTTTGACTCTTTTCGAGTCACTTTATCGGCGATTCCGTGACGCAAGGCATTCTCGGTTGCAAGCGAAAGCGCCTCCGGAGAAATATCGCAAAGCGTCACGGCGACATCGGGGAGAGAAAGGGCCAAGCTCAATCCGATCACCCCGCTACCCGTCGCGACATCGAGGATAGAGGCAGCTGCACCCGATTCTTTCAAGATCAACTCAACCAGAAGTTCCGTCTCTGGACGCGGAATCAAAGCCCGGGCATCGCAACTGAAAACACGCCCACAAAATTCAACCTCTCCAAGAATGTGCTGCAACGGAATTCCGTCAGCGCGACGCTTGACTAACTCGCGCAAGGGAGCCCGCTGCCCTTCGCTAAGCGGACGCTCAAACTGAAGGTAAAGATCAATCCGTCGTCGCATACCCAGCACATGCGCCAACAAGTGCTCGGCATTCAATCGGGCACTTTCCACCCCGTGTTTATCCAAATACGAGGTGGCGGCATTTAAAACTTCTAGCGTTGTCATCAAAGCGGCTTGCAGGATTATTCAGATGCCCGAATTGTCCAGAGATTTAGTCCAAAATCAGCAATTTTGAGAGACCGAGAAAAAATGTGTTTTTTTTCTTGCAACATATTGTATCCCCTCTAACCTCCTCCACTCCCGCAAGGTGATGGGGGACTTCGCCAGCCGCAGACCGCCGCTCGTTCTCCCGCCATATGCCGCGAATCATAAAATCAGGTTTATAAATGCCCACAATTAATCAACTCGTCCGCAAAGGACGCTTAAAAATCAAGGTCAAGTCGAAATCACCAGCATTGGTGAACTGCCCACAGCGCCGTGGCGTTTGCGTGCAAGTTATGACCCGCACACCGAAGAAGCCAAACTCCGCTCTCCGCAAGGTGGCAAAGGTTCGTCTTACGAATGGCCAAGAAGTCATCGCCTACATTCCTGGCGAAGGGCACAATCTGCAAGAGCACTCGATCGTTCTGGTTCGCGGTGGCAAAGTGAAAGATCTTCCTGGCGTCCGATATCACATCGTTCGTGGCACACTCGACAGCCTTGGGGTTGATGGTCGTCGCCGCAGTCGCTCCAAATACGGTGCGAAACGTCCGAAACCCGGCCAAGTAGATACCAAGGGTGCAAAAGGTAAGAAAAAATAGCACACCGATCCATTTAAAATCCAGCAATCCGTAATCAGAATATAATATGTCCCGTCGTCGCCGAGTAATCCACAAAGAGGTCAAAAAAGACGCCCGCTATGCGAGCCCGATCGTTGCACGCTTAATTAGCGCTGTGATGCTCGCAGGCAAAAAATCCATCGCCGAGCGCATCGTTTACACCGCAATCGATAAGAGCCGCGAAGGCAGCGACACGGTTGATCCTCTCGAGACCCTCAACAAAGCCATCGAGAACGTCAAACCACGCCTCGAAGTCAAATCCCGCCGCGTTGGTGGATCCACCTATCAAGTCCCGATGGAAGTTCCAGCCGACCGCCAAGTGGCTCTCGCCATGCGCTGGCTCGTTACCTTTGCCAACAACCGCAAAGGCGTCCCAATGGAAAACGCCCTCGCTTACGAACTCAAAGACGCCGCAGCCGGTCAAGGCAACGCGATCAAGAAGCGTGACGACATGCACAAAATGGCTCAGGCCAACCGTGCTTTCGCTCACTTCCGCTGGTAGAAAAATGTACCGGAGGGCGGTTAATTCAGAAATGAAATAACCGCCCTCTTTTTTTTCACCAAAAGAGGGATCTCCAGAGAACACCTACCGGAATCTCCATTGACCCTAAGGACACAAAAACCTAATTTTTCCATCTCTTTCTACTAAAAATAAAACTATGGCAGCCACGACCGAGTCCGTTACTAACCTGAATTCACCAAACCGAGCATTCCCGCTCGAGCGCACACGCAACATCGGCATCGCCGCCCATATCGATGCCGGTAAAACAACTCTCACCGAGCGCATTCTTTTCTACACCGGAATGATTCACAAAATCGGTGAAGTGCATGAAGGAACGACGGTCACCGATTGGATGGAGCAAGAGCGCGAGCGCGGCATCACGATCACTTCAGCTGCCACGACCTGCTCATGGATGCAGCGCCCAGAAGAGGGTATTTACAAGGCCTATTCCGGCATCAAAATGCGCGTCAACATCATTGACACCCCCGGCCACGTGGATTTTACGGCTGAGGTCGAGCGCTCCCTTCGAGTGTTGGACGGCGCTATCGCCGTATTCTGCGGAGTGGCCGGTGTGCAACCACAGTCCGAGACGGTCTGGCGCCAAGCGACCAAATACGGCGTGCCACGTATCGCCTTTGTTAACAAAATGGACCGTACCGGCGCTGACTTCGACAACGCCCTAGAAAGCATGCGCACCAAACTCGGCGCCAACGCATGGCCCATCCTTTTCCCACTCGGCCGCGAGGATTACCTCAAAGGACAAATCGACGTCATAAACAAGAAGGCGATCATCTACATCGATGACAATTCGATGGGTTCAACCTACGAGATCCACGAAATCCCAGACGATCTTAAAGACAAGGCCCAAGCAGCCTACGATGACCTCGTCGCTCAAATGTGCGACCTCGATGAGGAAATCGGCATGCTTTATCTCGAGGAAAAACCCATTTCCATCGAAGCCCTCAAAGCTGCAATCCGTCGCCAGACGATTGCCAACCGCTTTGTTCCAGTTGTAGGTGGATCCGCTTTCAAAAACAAAGGCGTTCAATATCTCGTAGACGCAGTCGTGGACTACCTTCCCGGCCCACTCGATATTCCGCCAGCACAAGGCATGGATCCAGACACATCGGCTCCGTTGGAAGTTTCGGCAAACGACCAAGGCAATTTCTGCTCTCTCGCATTCAAGCTCTGGAGCGATCCCTTCGTTGGAAAACTCGTGTTCTTCCGTGTCTATTCCGGCAAACTCTCCAAGGGCGACACGGTTTACAATCCTCGCACAAACAAGCGCGAGCGCATCAGCCGTATTATCCAAATTCAGGCTGACAAGCGTGAAGATGTCGACACCTGCTACTCGGGCGACATCGCCGCTATCGTAGGCATCAAGAACATCACGACGGGTGACACTCTTTGCGACGAGGATCACGCGATCCTTCTCGAACCACCATCCTTCCCTGATCCCGTTATCTCGATGTCAATCGAGCCAAAGACAAAAGCTGACCAAGAGAAGATGGGCATCGCCCTTCAACGTCTCGCTGAAGAAGATCCCACCTTCCGTGTCTTCACCAACGAAGACACTGGCCAAACGATCATCGCAGGAATGGGCGAACTCCACTTGGAAATCATCCGCGACCGTATGTTGCGCGAGTTCAAGGTCGAGGCCAACTCCGGCAAGCCACAAATCGCTTACAAGGAAACCATCCTCATGGCCGCAAACGGCGAAGGCAAACTCGTCAAGCAGTCCGGTGGTCGTGGTCAATACGGACACGTTATTTGCAAAGTCACACCAAACGAACGCGGCAAAGGCATCACGATCGAGAACAAGGTCGTCGGTGGAACGATTCCAAAAGAATTTATCCCTGCCGTTAATAAAGGCTTCAATGAAGCCGTTCTCAACGGTGTCGTCGCTGGATACCCAGTCATCGACGTCCATGTGGACATCATCGACGGAAGCTACCATGACGTAGACTCGAACGAAATGGCGTTCAAGATGGCCGCTATCTTCGCTCTGAAAGACGCGATGAAAAAAGCCAAACCGATCCTGCTAGAGCCAATCATGAAGGTCGAAAACATCACTCCAGATGAATTCCAAGGTGACATCATGGGTGACTTGAATCGCCGCCGCGCCCGCATCATGGGCATTGAAACCAAAGGCAATCTTTCGACAGTCAACGCGGAAGCACCTCTTTCGGAAATGTTCGGATATGCAACAGCTATCCGCTCTCTCTCAAAGGGTCGTTCTTCCTACTCCATGGAGCCATCGCACTTCGAGCAGGTTCCAGAGCAGGTCAAGGCCGCTATCCTCGAGCAGAAATCCTAAGCCTTTCCCACCAAAAAAAACAAAAGCCGGCAGTTTCGTACTGCC
>CAMBAQ010000019.1 GCA_945863785.1 Chthoniobacter flavus | reverse complement strand
TGTATATGGACCAGAAACCTCCCGCTCTCGATCTCGCACGCGCTAACTACGATAAGGCAAAAGCCTTGGGAGCGGAACCTGATCCCAAGCTCGAGCGCCGACTGACCTCTCCCTAGATTCTGCATGGCCTCTGCTTGACTACCGGCATACGACAAATTGAATGCGAATGAAACGCGCCCTGATCTACGATGGCGAATGCCAGTTTTGCGTTAACTGCGTCGATCTTTTGAAAAGAGTGGGCGGCGATACTATCGCCTACTACCCCTCGAGCGAATTTTCCAAAGAGCATCCGGAAATTCCACTCGCTAACTTCGAAAAAGCGGTTCAACTCATCCGCGAAAATGGCACAGGCGCATCCGCAGCAGAAGCGATTCTCGAAACACTGACGGCATTTCATCCAGCAGCAAAATGGATTCACTCTTGGTATTCAAAATCGTTAATCGTGCGATCCATTCTCGATGCCGGATATGAATTTGTTGCCACCCATCGCCAACTTTTTTACCCCTCTCAGGCAGACTTGTGAGTTACATCTCCACTTGAACCGGAAAAAAAGCGGCGGGATCGAGTCCACGATCAATGAGTCGGCTTTGAGCAAGTAATACCGCCGCCGGATCTGTCATCGATTGATGCTTGGCAACACTCGCTATCTTCCAAAAGGACTTAGCGTACCTAGATGGGCTTTGGATCGGAGATTTTGGCCATGGGCTGGATTCAAGGCTATCCATCGAGGTATGGATTTTTTCTAAAACAGGATTTAAAGACCGGCACGCTTCCCATGCTTGCTTAGACGGATGATTTAGAACTTCCACTTGCCCCTGCCAAGTGAGGCGACTGAAAGCAATGGGATGCTCAAAATCCCGCGTGCCGGGCTGAAATCGCGACGCCAGCACCGATGGCAGATTCTCTTTTGCCATTAAAAGCAGTCGGGCTTGTCGTTCGAACTCCGCCGAGATGTCTAGCAATGCGGGATCAATATAAACATCGGGATAAAGATGGGGAAACTGAAACCCCAACGCCTCCAGATCAGGCATCACGTCAGGCATAGCGCGAGCGATGAGTGGAATGCCTGCGGCGGAGGCCTCGACAAATCCCATTCCGAATCCTTCTTGTACTGAAGTCAAAAGCGCAACCTCTGCCACGCGCAAAAGCTCATCCACCTTGGGCGCGTCAGGCTTATCAAGAAGACCGAATCTGACATTCCAATTACCCTTTTCTGCAGCCGCTTGTATCATCCGCGCATAGGGAAGCTCATCGCCCGATGCCATTCCCGATGTCGTCACAAAGACGGCATCCGGCCTCAACCAGCGAGTTAGCAGAATAGCTTCGAGAAGATTTTTTCTTCTTAAAAACCGAGTCGGACACACCCAAATCGGCTTCGAATTTGGCAACTCTTGGTTCACCCATTTTTGAACGGCACAGATCCTCCTCGAGGAAATCTTACTTGGCCGCACAACAGGATTTGCCAAATGAAACACCTGCCCCCCCATGGCTTCATCCAGCGATTTAAAGTCCGCCAGATTGAGTGTCACTTGAACAGCCCCACCCCTTCCGAGCGAGATTCCAGCCGCTTTTTCGAGTGTCCCCCATTCGCATCGCTCCAGTTCCTGCCAACGCGCCCAGCGTCCGGAACACCAGAAATCGTGATGATGCAGAATGAGCGAGGTTCCCGATTTCTCACAAAAATCCATCACCTCTCGATTAAGAAGCCCATTTCTCGCAAGCCCAGGATTGTGAAACCAAATCAATGTACGATCAGCCTGCTCCGATGGAATAATACTCTCCAAAGCTTTGCGAATACGGCACGCGATGGTTTCAGGAGGGATCGACTGCTCCGAAAAATAATCACAAGCGGGTACCGAGTGGATCGCCACCTCCGCAGGGAGGTTCGCGGTGATCGGGTGTTCTGATGCAGGACTGCCGCTCAGGAGCGTGACTTTTAAATCTCTGTGCGCGGCACGCCGGATCGCAGGCAATGTTAACTCGACGACTTTTCGCACACCACCTGGTCGCCAGTGGTGGTGAACCACCACAAGGTGAAAAAATGGAAACGTGTTTTTGCGCACCGATTGAAAATAGCGATTTCACGGACTTGCTCAATGCGAAGCAACTCGGAAGATTGGTGGTGATCATGTCGGATTTCTACCAGCACGGCGGCATAGCCACGCTCCACCACCTCGGCAACCCCGATTACAAGAAGCTCGAACGGGAACTCAATTCGCTCTCACCCGCCATTGCTCTTGTGCTGCCTTGCCATGCCCGAGATTTGGAGTCCCCTGCCCTAGCCGCCATCATTGATGAGCTCAAGCTGACGGACTTCATTCGCCATGTCGTCGTGGGGTTGGACGGAGCAGATCGGGCGCAATGGCAGTTGGCGCGTTCGCTTTTTAACAAACTCCCACAGAAAACGGCCATCCTGTGGAATGACGGACCACGAATCAGCGAGATCCTCCGTCAACTCGAAGCCGCTGGAATGGATCCCGGCGAAAGGGGCAAAGGCCGCAATATGAGGCTTTGCTTCGGATATGCACTGCGCGCGACGAATGCTTTATTTGTCGCTGTCCACGACTGCGACATCGTGAATTACCGCCGCGAAATGCTAGCCCGACTTTGCTTTCCCGTAGCTCATCCTGAAATGGCATTTGAAGTCAGCAAGGGCTTCAGCGCACGATTCTCAGATCAACTGAATGGTCGAGTGATGCGTCTCTTGATCAGTCCCCTCCTCCGCGCCATGGAGGATCTGGATGGATTTCAATCGACACTCGGCTCGCTCCAAAACTTTCGTTACCCGATCAGCGGCGAGGTCTGCCTGCACCGCCGCGTTGTGCAGGAAATTCGCTTTCCTTCCGACTGGGGTGTCGAAACCGGAATGATGGCGGATGTGTTTCGCCTCTGCTCCCCCCATCGAGTTTGTCAGGTCGATATTGCAGAAACCTACGATCACAAACACCAAGACCTCTCTGAAAAAGACCCTTTGGGTGGACTCAATAAAATGGCCTGCGATGTGACCCTTTGCCTACTGCGAACGATTTCTTCCGGACTAACGACTCCCGTTTCCATTAATCCTGAAAAACTCGTCACCAACTACCTGCGACTCGCACGTGAAATGATGAGATTTTATGCAGCGGATGCCCGAATCAATCTCCTGCAATATGATGCTGCACTCGAGGATCAAACCGCCACCATGTTTGCCAGCGCCATTGATCGGGCCATTTCGATCTTTGTGACCAGTCCATCTCAGCCACCGGGAGCACCCGCCTGGAGTGAAATCGAAGCCCGACTCCCCGGAGCGACCACGGCTATAGCCGAGGCTGTGAGGTTGGACGAAGCGCAAGCTGACCGCGATTGACCATCTCGTCCGCTTGGGATTCCAAAACATCCAGGCTCCCGTCATTCCAAACCACAAAGTGCGCACGGGAGATTTTTTCTAAAGTTGGAGTCTGAGCCGCTAAGATCAACTCAGCAACTCGCTCATCAACTCCTCGAGCGACAACACGATCGATTTGCGTTGAGCGTGAGCACGCCACCGAAATAACCCAAGAAAAATGCCCTTCTAAATGGTTTTCAAACAACAAGGGGATATCCACTAATAGCGGACTGGCGGCATCAACCCGCTCGGCAGCGAGAGTCATCCAGCGCGCACGCACCCTCGGATGAAGAATATGCTCTAACCGTGCCTTGGCGGTTGGATCCGTAAAAATCACTCGTCGGATCTCCGTCCGGTCAGGCTCGCCATTTTTATCGAAAGCCGTTGGGGATATTTTCCGAATCACCGCCTCCCGAACATCGGGATCCCGTTCAAGAAGTGTCCTCGCCTCTGCATCTGCATCAAAAACGTCAGCAGTCATTCGACTCGCCAGCATTCGACAGAATGTGGATTTCCCTGAAGCAATACCGCCTGTGATGCCGATAACTGACATACTGATATCTTTAAGAGAATCTAAATAAAACGCACGTTTTGCTATCTTAGGTTGATCCAGCCAGTCGTCCCGTATTTCTTTTCAACGAGGTCGGCGACGTCCTCCTCCATTTGTAATGGAATTGAAAAACGAGCCCTTTCTTCTGCCCAAGCTGCCCCAATGACGTCAGACGGGATATTTTTTAAATGAAGTGAACCTTGGTAGAGCACACCTGATTTGCAGCGGCGCAGTGCCCCTCCACAGATTTTCACGCCATCAAGAATGATGTCGAGTGGTACGGGACTTTGAAAACAAGCCGCTCCTTCGCGACAATCTTCAGGCAAAACCAAACGGACTCCGCGTTGAACTCCCGCAAGTGCCGCAGCAAGTCCTTCATGAATTTCACGATATATTCTCGAGGATGACATTCCTGCAAGCGGATCACTTGCCGGAATGGCCAGTGCCAAAGTGAGATCCTCTCCGTGCAACACCACACCTCCCCCTGTCCATCGCCGCATCAAGGGAAGCCCCTCAGCAAAATCGCGGATTTTTTCCAACCGCTGCGCATAGCCAAATGTCGCTGCAGGGGAGGCCCATTTGTATAAGCGGAGCACTGGACGAGCGGAATGCTGAAGCATGGCCTCATCACAAGCCATATGCCCTGCGGCGGATCGCTGTGCCGCATCCTCCCAAATATCTAAATGTGAAAAAACCATCGTTGAATTTCCGATCGAATCAGCCTCTCTTCTCCTTGTCGGCGGAACACTTCATGTTTAGGCTCCTCAATCATGGCAAAGCAAGCACTCGGCAAAGGCCTTAGCGCACTCATCAACAAGAGAGTGGCTAGTCCGGCCCCCTCGGAAGAACACGGCGAAAGAATCCAAAAGGTTCGCTTGGGTAACATCATACCAAGCCCCCTCCAACCTCGTCAGGAGTTTCCCACCGAGCATTTGCATGAGTTAGTCGAAAGCATTCGGGAGCGTGGCATCATCCAACCTCTCATCGTCCGAAAGGTCGATGGAGTCTATGAGCTCATCGCCGGTGAACGCCGGTGGCGAGCCGCCAAGGAACTCGGTCTCGCTGAGGCACCCGTCATCGTACGAGAAGCCACCGACCGCGAAGTGCTTGAGTTGGCGTTGATTGAAAATCTTCAGCGCGAGGGCCTAAATCCAATCGAAGAAGCCGCCGCCTACGCGAAGCTCTACTCGGAATTCAAACTCACCCAAGAGGAAATCTCGAAGCGTGTAGGTAAAAGCCGCGCCTCAGTCGCCAACGCCATGCGCCTGCTGGATCTCGTCGACGAGGTGCAATCGCAACTCAAGCACGGCCGCCTCACTGTAGGCCACGCCAAGGTCCTACTTTCTCTCAAAAATCAGGATGAGCAAAAGTGGCTCGCGGACCAGATCCTCCGCAACAACCTCTCTGTGCGCACTGCCGAAAAAATGGCTGCCCAGCAGCATGCCAAATCTGGTCGCACGCCCGCACGTCGCGGCGACAAGGGAACACCCGACATCACCCCGGCCATCACCCGAATTCAAAACCTACTCACCCACCGCCTCGCGACCCGCGTGCAACTCCACCACGGAGAAAAAAAGGGTTCCATTCAAATCGAATATTACGGTGACGATGACCTTAATCGCATCCTTGCTGTTCTCGGCGTCGTAGAAGAGTAAACCCACACGTGAATAAAATCCTAACCTCTATCGTAAACGCCATCGACTCCGACCACTTCCCGGACGGAGCCGAAAAAGTGCGTGCGCTTCCTGAACGATTTGAGTTTAGCCGCGCAATCCCATTTATTTTTTTGCATATAGGGTGTCTCGGTGTGATCTGGACTGGATGGAGTTGGGTGGCCGTCGGCGTAGCGATCGCATTGTATTTCGTTCGGATGTTCGCCGTGACCGCATTTTACCACCGCTACTTTTGTCATCGGGCCTACCATACTTCCCGTCCGATGCAGTTTATCTTTGCCATCATCGGCCTGACCGCGATGCAACGCGGACCTCTCTGGTGGGCGTCCGTCCACCGCCACCATCACGCGCACTCAGACGAAGACGTGGATGCTCACTCCCCTGTCGCAAAAGGGTTCCTTTGGTCTCACATCGGTTGGCTCACGAGCAGCAAAAATTTCCCCACCGACTACAAACTGGTTCGTGATTTAGTGAAGTTTCCGGAATTGGTTTTTCTCAACCGCTTTGACGTGATCGGTCCGATCGCCCTGTTTGCCCTTCTTTTTGCTTCTGGGGCGATGCTCGAGATGTTCGCTCCGAGTTTGGGAACTTCAGGATGGCAGATGGTTATTTGGGGCGGCTTTATCAGCACGACCATTCTTTTTCACGCCACATGCACAGTGAATTCGCTCGCCCACACGATGGGCAGCAAGCGCTTTGACAACGATGACGATAGCCGAAACAGCTTATTCATAGCTCTCATTACCCTCGGCGAGGGGTGGCACAATAATCACCATCAATACCAAGCCTCTGCCAGACAGGGATTCTACTGGTGGGAAATCGACATCTCCTACTACATCATTCGACTGATGGGCCTGATTGGAATCGTTTACGATATCAAAGCCGTGCCCGATAAGGTCTATGAGCAAGCCGCAAGCCGCGTTGCATCGTGAGGGAACGCGTTGCTGTTATTGGTTCCGGCATCGCCGGTATGGGAACCGCGTGGCAACTTCGCCACAATGCCGACATCACACTCATCGAGCGTGAATCGCGGCCAGGTGGTCACACGAATACGGTTTTTGTAGAAGAAGACGGCGCGCAGATTCCGATCGATACGGGCTTCATTGTGTTCAACCATGCCACTTATCCGAACCTTGTTCGCCTTTTTGAGGAGTTGAGGGTCGAGACGAAGCCCGCCGAAATGTCCTTCAGCGTCCAGCATGAACCGAGCGGACTGGAATACAATGGCATGGGCCTGAACAAGCTCTTCGCGCAGAGAAGCAATTTTTTAAACCCCCGCTTTTATTCTCTCATTGCCCAGATCATGCGATTTTTCCGCATCGCGCGAAAGGCGCTGGAAAATCCGGCTTCACTCGAATGCACGGTGGAGGAATTCACTCGCCAGCACGGACTGGGGCAGGATTTTTTAGACCTCTACCTGGTTCCGATGAGTTCCGCAGTCTGGTCCACGGAACCTGGAAAAATGCGCGAATTTCCAGCGCTCAGTCTCATCCGTTTTTTTCAAAATCACGGCTTCTTGGGCGTCAGCACCCATTACCCATGGTTCACCGTGAGCGGGGGATCCCAAGCCTACATGAAAAAAATCCTCGCCGCACTCGATCCTGTGCGCCTTCCAGCGAAGGTCGTCGAGGTTCGCGAAAATGACACGTCTTCGAGCGTGAAACTCGAGGATGGCACTATTCTGGAATTCGACCGCGTCATCATCGCCACTCACGCTGATGAAGCTTTGGCTATGTTGCCGGAACCCGATGCGATGCAAAGCCAGATATTGCCAGCTTTCCGATATCAAAAAAACATCGCCACACTGCATACAGACAAAACTGTCATGCCAAGGACACGCCGAGCCTGGGCATCCTGGAACTACCGCATTCAGCAAGACGCTGCGGGCCAAAGCGAGGCAACCACGCACTATTGGATGAACGCGCTTCAAGGCGTATCGCAGAAACGCGATTACTTTGTCTCCGTCAATGGCTCCGAGACGATTCGACCTGAATCGATCCTTTATCAGACGACATACGAGCACCCTGTTTACACACTCGAAGCTATGAAGGCACAGCGCGAGCTTCCCAAGCTCAACAATCGTTCTCCAGGCCAAAGGGTTTTCTTTTGCGGCAGCTATTTCCGCCATGGGTTCCACGAGGATGCCTATAGCTCCGCCGTCGATTTGGCATCCATCCTGCGACCAAATCTCCGACCATGACGGCGCAGGCGTCCTGCCTTTACGAATGCGCGGTCATGCACCGCCGCCTTTCACCCAAGCGGCACGAATTTGCCTATCGGATTTTCCTCTTTTACCTCGACCTTGATGAACTCTCGGAAGTCTCGAACCGTATTCCGTTTTTCTCGCTCAATGAACCTAACATCTATGCGCTGCGAAATGAGGATTACTTCCAATTTCACAGCGGCGGACTGAGGGCAAATCTTGAAAGCTTCCTCGAGACTCAGGGCCTCACTCAAAAGCCCTCACGCATCCGCCTTCTGACTCTCCCCCGCTTTCTCGGCTACACATTTAATCCGATATCGATTTTCTTTTGCTTTGACGACAACGACCGGCCTCTCACATCCGTTGTTCAAGTCGGGAATACCTTCGGCGAGCTGAAGCCCTACTTGGTCCCATTAGATCCTAGCACACAGGGATTCCACATTCGCGTCGCAAAAAACTACTACGTTTCGCCGTTCTCGCCTCCAGATCTAGCCTTTGATTTTCGTTTTGATCATCCCGGCAACAGACTCCGAATCGCCATCGACGATTTTCAAGGAGAAGAAAAAGTGCTGCTCAGCACCCTCGCTGGCCCCCGATTAGAACTCACAGCAGGAAACCTAGCCCACCTCACATTCAAATACCCACTCATTACCCTGAAGGTGATTTTCCTCATCCACTGGGAGGCCCTTCGGCTCTGGTGGAAACGCATACCGCATCGAAGAAAAGAAGCGGACCCCGATCTTCAGCAGGGTGCTTTCCGAGGCCACTAGAAATAGAACGCAATCCCTTGAGATTGGAATGCCGCCTTTTGGTCTGAAAGGTATTTATCCCCGAGCTTTTCAAAGCCGCCAGAGGCGCGGAACGTCTCCAAAAAGCCATTGATTTTTTGCCGCAGATCCTGCGAATCGAGTCGCAGCCCGATCGCCCAGTTTTCTTTCTGGATCGGTGCCAAAAGCGCACGCGTCGAGGAAGGTTGTTCCTGGGCGTTTTTCCAAACGCTCATCTGATCGTAAAGAAAACCATCCGCATTTCCCTGAGTGACCTCCATCACGGCGGCGGATTCTTTTTCGAGGGCAAGAATACGGGCTTGGCGGATATGTCCCCTCGCCCAAACCTCACCGGTGGTTCCCTGGCGGACAGCAAGAGTTTTTCCGGGTTGATCCAGATCGGCGATCGACTGAATCGAGGAGTTTTTCCCCACCAGTAAGGCCAAACCAATTGTCAGATAGGGATCAGAGAAGGCTATCGAGGTCCGACGCTCTGGAGTATCCGTCATGGAGGAAATGATGCAATCGATCTTCCCTGTCTTTAACGAGGGAATCAGGCCGGTGAAGGGAATATTCTCGATGTGCACAGAGCGACCGAGCGATTTGCCAAGGGCCTTGGCAAGATCCACGCTCACCCCAGTCGGTTTCCCAGTTGTATCGATCGTCTCAAAAGGAGGGTAGGAAAGATCCATCCCCACCACCAACTCGTTGCCGGCACGCTTCGACGAACAGGCCACTAACACGAATGCCAGAGCAACAATCAGAATTGTCCGGATGGCTCCGGTGCGTCTCACGGATTGGCGCTCGCCTCCATCTTTTTGCCGACGGTGGTGATACCTTCACCGACTTTATAGACAGCATGATCGACAGCAGCGCCCGCTCTTTGACCAGGGCCGCCCGGACCGGAGCATCCGATAAAAACAAGTGGAACGATTAAAATAAGAACGTATTTCATAGTTGCTATTTATTCACCGCGGATCAACGGGGTTCAAGTTTTTATCTCTTCAACAGATCCCGATTGAATCGCAGTCAAATCCTTGCAGAATACGCGACGTCATGTCCGAACTTTCAAAAGCCTACGAACCTCAATTGGTCGAAGATAAATGGTATGCCTGGTGGATCGACCAAGGTCTCTTTCAAGCCGATCCCGCGTCCTCCAAACCTGCTTTCTCCATCGTCATTCCTCCACCCAATGTCACTGGAGTTCTCACGCTCGGACATGTTCTCAACAACACACTGCAAGACATCCTCGCCCGCCGCGCTCGCCAGACCGGACACGAGGTCCTCTGGCTTCCTGGTACGGATCATGCCGGCATCGCCACGCAGACCGTCGTTGAACGCCGCCTTCGCAAGGAAGAAAAGAAGACCCGCCACGACCTTGGGCGCGATGAGTTCCTGAAGCGCGTCTGGGAGTGGAAGGAGAAACATGGCGGCATCATTATCAACCAACTCAAAAAGCTCGGTTGTTCCTGCGATTGGGGACGTGAGAGATTCACAATGGATGAAGCCTATGCACGGCGCGTGCAGGAGGTTTTTGTCGATCTCCATCAGAAAGGTCTTATCTACCGCGGGAAGCGCATGGTGAACTGGTGCCCAGTGTCCCTCACGGCACTCAGCGACGAGGAAGTGATTCCAAAAACGCAGAAGAGCTTCTTTTACCACTACAAAGTCGAAGTTGTGGAAAAGCCGGGCACCTTTCTCGAAATCGCCACCACCCGCCCTGAAACGATCATGGCCGATGCGGCTGTCGCAGTGAATCCCGCCGACCCCCGCTACGCCGCACTCATCGGGCTTCATGTTCGTCGCCCCCTCCCCACTGGCGTGGAAGCCCTGCTCCCAATCATAGGCGACGATGCCGTTGATTTTGAATTCGGAACGGGAGTTCTTAAAGTCACCCCCGCTCACGATAAAACCGACTACGAGATTGGACTCCGCCACAATCTGCCCGTTATTGACATCATGAATCCGGACGGGACTCTCAACGATCTCGCCGGCGAAGGATTTGCAGGTCTCGATCGTTTTGAAGCCCGCACAAAGGCCGTGGACAAACTCAGAGAACTCGACCTTCTCGTCAAAGAAGAACCCCATGAGAACAATGTGGGATTCAGCGAGCGCGCCGATGTACCGATCGAACCACGCCTCTCGGAACAATGGTTTCTCAAATACCCCAAGACGCTCGAAGCCCGCGATGCTGTTCGCAATCATCTCATCCGCTTCTTTCCTGATCGTTGGGAGAAAGTCTACGATCATTGGCTCGAAAACATTCAGGACTGGTGCATCTCGCGCCAACTCTGGTGGGGTCACCGCATCCCCGTCTGGTATCCATCCGAAAACGCGATAGGCGACGCCACGAACGCCAAGTGCCAAGTCGAATCCCCCGGTGAAGGCTGGGCACAAGATTCCGACGTCCTTGATACCTGGTTTTCTTCTTGGCTGTGGGCCCATGAAACGATGGATGCCCCCACGTTGGCCAAGTTTTATCCCACCAGCGTGCTTGTTACCGGCCCAGATATCATTTTCTTCTGGGTTGCCCGCATGATCATGGCTGGGCTCGAATACACCGGCGAGGTGCCATTCAAAACCGTTTATTTCACCGGCATCATTCGCGACAAGCAGGGTCGGAAAATGTCAAAGAGTCTGGGTAATTCCCCGGACCCCCTCGATTTGATTGCCAAATTCGGCGCGGACGGAATTCGATTCGGCCTTCTCCGCATAGCCCCCCAAGGGCAGGATATCAAGTTCGACGAACAGCAAATCGTGGAAGGTCGGAATTTCTGCAATAAACTTTGGAACGCATGCCGCTTCCGTCAGATCCAGGGTCCAATCGATCCGAACGCCGATCCATCGAAGCACGAGCTATCGCTCTTCGCCCGCGACCTCCTCGCCCGCCTCGACGCGACCATTCAACGCGTCAACGAAGGCTATGAGGCCTACCGGTTCAGCGATATTGCTCAGGCACTCTATGATTTTGTTTGGGGAGATTTCTGCGACCGCTTTATCGAGGTCGCGAAAGCGGACTTCGCTACGGATACCCCTCGCCGCGCCGGAACGCTCGCCACGCTCGACTACACCATCAAGCAAATCCTTCGCCTGCTTCATCCTTACGCTCCCTTCATCACAGAGGAACTTTGGAGCGGTCTAGGCTTGGGAACCGACAGCCTCATGCAAAGCGGATGGCCAACGGCAGGTGGATTCGCCTCGGATCCCCGCGCTGCCCTCATCTACGAGACCGTCTCAAAAACACGCAACCTTCGTGCCACTTACGGCATTCCCGGCAACAAACGTCTTCCGTGGCAGATCAACCCTTCGGCTGATTGGCTCGCAGGCGAGCATGCCGTCCTGTCGATTCTCCTTCACGCGGAATCCATTACCTTCTGTGAATCCGCTCCCCAAGGTCACGCCGCGTGCCCGACCGACATCGGCATCATTTACCTTCCGCTCGAAGGCATCATTGACGCCGCGACGGAGAAAAAACGACTGCATGGCGAAATCTTGAAGGTAGAAGCCGAAATCGAAAAAGTTGCCCGCAAGCTCTCGAGTGAATCCTTCGTTCAAAACGCCCCTGCAGACGTGGTCGCCGACCACAGGCAACGCCAGCAGGACTGGATCAACCGACTTGGTGAATTGCAACAAGCCCACGATGGGCTCGAAGCTTAGACAACCAGGGCGGCACAGAGCCCCCAGATTTTCTTACCACCTCTTCACTTTTACTCAATACCTGCCTGCCTCACACCATTTTTTGAAGGCCTCGTCTTGCCTTAGATAAGGCTCGAGATATATTTATTGCATGAATGCGGAACTTGACGTGAGGTCTCTATCGAAACTCGAAAAGCTTCGTTTGATCGAAACGCTCTGGGCAGATTTGGCATTGGACGATGCCGATATCAACTCTCCGCAATGGCACCAAAATGCACTTCATGAAGCGGAGCAACTCCATTCCAAAGGGAAGGCGTTTTTTTCAGATTGGAGCGATGCCAAGGCGCGAATCCGTGCCGCTGTATCTGCTCAGTGAAAATCCGAATTCTTGATATTGCAGAGCGCGATCTGCAATCAGGTTTCTTTTTTTATGAGGCCCAGCAGACCGGTATCGGAGAGTATTTTCTTGATTCAATTTATTCAGAAATCGACTCCCTTTTACTCTTTGCTGGGATTCACAAGCAGGTCTTCGGTTACCATCGACAGCTTTGCAGAAGATTTCCCTACGCGATTTACTATAGCGTAGGGAGCGATGAAATCTCTGTTTGGCGGGTTTTAGATTTGCGCCGAGATCCCGCAACAACTGAAGACCAACTTCGGTCGATTTAGAGCAATCCGGGGCAACAATAACATTAAAAACGCACCATACCACTATCCCGAAACGTTAGTGCTCGATTAGACAAAAGCTTCGATGAGCTATAAAAGTCTACCGGCAAACGTCCTCAATTTCTCGCCAACGACTTTGCTAGACCGATAGAGTGATTGTGATGAGGGAGACGATTCATGAGACCCTGCGGTCGCTTCTTTGCGAGCTTGGCATTGCCATCCGCGATGCGGTGATAACGCAGCGCTGCGGACTGGATGCAGTCGCTCTATCCACCGTGACCGGTCACGCTGGGGGCGATACCAGTTTTGCCATCGATAGGTTCGGTGAAGAAGCCATTTTGTCGTGGTTTCGATCTCACTGGCCGAACGAGCATCCTGTTCAGATCGTCATGGAGGGTCTCGAGGACGAGTTGTGCTTTCCGGAGGGTACCGCGGTAAGCTCGACCGATTGGAAGTGCATCATCGATCCTATCGATGGAACTCGCGGAATCATGTGCGACAAGCGCAATGCTTGGGCGCTTGCTGCCATAGCTCCGCAATCTGGAGATCAAACGATGCTCTCGGAAATCATTGCCGCGTCGATGACTGAAATTCCAACATCGCGACATTGGAGGGCAGATCAGTTCAGCGCCACGCGGTCGGGCCACTTGATCGCCAATGCCTTTGATGTTCGTTTGGGAATGAGCATCGAATGCGATTTACCTAAACCATCGCGCGCCACCAATTTCAACAATGGCTTTTCCTCTTTGGTGAAGTTTTTTCCTGAAGGACGAACACTCACCGCCCAAATTGAGGAACGACTTTGGGACGAACTTGTCGGTCTCAACCGATCCATATCCCCATTGATCTTTGATGACCAATACATCTGCACAGGGGGTCAGTTCCATGAACTGATGTCTGGTCGGGATCGACTCATCGGTGACCTGCGACCGCTTGTTTACCGGACCCTCGATATCGACTCCTCACTGCTTTGCCACCCCTACGATTGCTGTACGGCCATGCTACTTGAGAAGTCGGGTGTTATTTACGAACACCCTCTTGGAGGCTTTCCGGATGCGCCACTGGATACAGAGTCGGGAGTTCCGTGGATCGCCTATGCCAATGAAAACTTGGCCACACAAGCACGTCCTGTATTGAATAAGATCCTGAAGCAATTCCTTGTATGAAACGCGAGCGAATACTGGCCGTGCTTGGTGCAACGATCCTGAAGTCTCTTTTCATGACTCTTCGGATTCGCGTTGTGGACGAATCGGGCTTTCAGAAAGATCCCTCCACCGACCCTGTGCTGTTTTGCTTTTGGCACAATCGCATATTGGGCATCACCTTTGCGTTTCAGCGCATTTATCCCAAGCATCGGCGAGGAGTGACCGTTCTTACGAGCGCGAGTAAAGATGGAGAAATTCTCGCCCGTCTCGTGGCAGAGTTTCAAATGGGATCCGTTCGTGGATCGAGTTCTCGAGGAGGCTCGCGAGCCTTGTTAGAGCTGATTCGACTTGTTCAATCAGGGAGAGACATTGCCATCACGCCGGATGGTCCCCGCGGCCCACGGTATAGCCTTGGCCCGGGTGTCATCCAACTCGCCCAATCCACCGGCGCCAAGATCCTGCCTCTCCACGCTCAATTCTCTCGCTGCTTTCAAATGAAAACCTGGGATGGGTTCATCATCCCGTTGCCATTTTCGAGCGTGTCGATCAATGTGGGGAGCCCGATACGTATTCCAGAGGAAGCAACTCATACGGAATTCGAGTTCGAACGAAACAAACTGGAGGAAATTTTAAAACATGGTGCGGATTGATGGAAACGCCGTTGCGGCGAAGGTAATGGAGGAAACCCGAATCAGAATTGCAGCCCTCGCGCAGCGTGGCATCACGCCCGGCTTGGCTGTTGTACTCGTCGGTGATGACCCTGCTTCGCGTGCCTATGTTCGTTCAAAAGATCGCAAAGCCGCCGAACTAGGTCTGCATTCTGTAAAAAAAGAACTCAAGGCAGATACGACTCAGGCCGACCTTTTGGCCGTGGTCGCCGAGTTGAATGCGGATCCGTCCATCCACGGCATTCTCGTTCAGTCGCCGCCACCGCCCCAGATTGACGAAGCGGAAATCGTAAAGGCGATCGACCCACGCAAAGATGTGGACGGATTCCACCCAGTGAATGTCGCTAAGTTGGCCATGGAAGATCCGACGGGATTTGTCCCCTGCACACCTCTTGGCTGCATACGACTTTTGATTGAAGCTGGGATCGAAACCGCGGGACGCAAGGCTGTCGTGGTCGGGAGGAGCATGATCGTCGGCAAACCTATGGCCCTACTTTTGATGAAGCGCGGACCGGGTGGCGATGCCACAGTGACAGTTGCGCATTCTCGGACTCGTGATTTAGCGTCAGTGACGCGTGAGGCGGATATTGTTATCGCCGCGATTGGGCGCCCCCATTTTCTGGGAGCAGACCACATCCGCGAAGGAGCCGTCGTGATCGACGTTGGCATCAATCGCATCGAGGATCCGTCTCATCCTAAAGGCTACCGGCTCGTTGGAGATGTGGATTACGATGCTGTCGCGGAAAAATGCGAAGCTATCACTCCCGTTCCAGGAGGAGTCGGCCCTATGACCATTGCGATGCTGATGTCAAACTGCGTAACCGCCGCTGAGAGATTTGCGGGCTGATCGCTCGCTTCCCTCGCCGACTTTTTCTGTTACGAAAAACTAAAAAAGTTCGGCAACCGGTTTGATTTCGTCAGCCGCGATGACCTTATCGATATCGAGAAGGCTTTTCACCGCTCCTTTGACCTTGGCCATGCCGAGGATGTATTCGATCTGGATCGATCCACCGAAATCCGGAGCCGGTTCAATGTCCTCAGCGGCGACGTTGGCAACTTCTTCCACCGCATCCACGATGAGTCCGATGTGTTTCACTTCCCCTGCCGGCATGGCGATTTGGACAACGACGATGCAATTGCTATCCGTGATTTCCGCGCAGGGGAGACCCAATTTGCTACGAAGATCGATGACAGGTATGACCTTGCCGCGAAGATTGATGACGCCTTTGACGTAGGGAGGCATTTGAGGAACCATCGTGATGTGAAGCATCGTAATGATTTCACGAACTTTAAGAACAGGAACGCCATAAGCCTCGTTCGCCAGCGCGAACGTGAGATATTTCCCAGCCAAATTCGAACGGAAAGAGGTGGATTCGGATGGTGCGGCTACGACTTTTTCCATGTCCGCAGAGTAGTGCCGCGAAATCCATTTTCTAGCAAAATGTCGAACTATTTAAGATTCACCCACGTTGGGAGGGACGTTTCGAAAGTTATCCTCTGATGACTTAGAGGGTGATTGAAAGCCAGTTTCCAAGCGTGCAAACAGAGAGGTGGATCTTCAACCGCGAGCGTTTGGCGCGATGTCAACTTTTGGTCAGGCTGATAAAGAGGATCGCCCACGACCGGCATCCCCATGTGCCAGAGGTGGACTCTAATTTGATTCGTTCGGCCCGTAAGAGGCATGGCTTCTAGGAGCGTTGTTCCATCCGCGAAATGTTCGCGCACACGAAACTCCGTGCGGGAGGGCATGCCATGGATGGGATCTACTGTCCGTCCCCCCCCATCAACTGGGGAAGTGCCAATCGGAGCATCGCAAAAAAATTGTGTTTCCGCAGGGCGACCAAGCACACGAACCAGATACGTTTTTTCTACCTCGCCACGTTCGAATTGGGGTTGGAGGAGTTTTGCAAAATGTCGCGTGCGCGAAAAAACAACGATCCCCGTCGTGTTGGCATCCAATCTGTGAGCCGGACGCGGTTTTTGAGGATGGTAAACTTTTTGGAGAAGGGACTGGAGCGTATTGAGATTGAAACGCCCACTTGGATGCACGGGGAGCGGGGCTGGCTTATTCACGACGATGATAGCCTCATCCTCGTACACGAGGCGAATATCGGGATTCACGTCCGGCTCGATGGTCGATGGGAGCTTGCGGAAGTAACGCTCACCGGAACGCACGATTTGCTCCGGATCCACAGGGGTTTTATCGCGTCCAAGGAGATGCTTGTTTTGGAAAATCTGAGCCCATTCCGCAGGCTCCGAGTGAGCAAATATCGCCCCCAAGGCCGCCAGAATGGTCTGCCCATCTTGATCCAATGGGATAGTGAGCGGACGGAAATTATCGTAGGCCGTACTGCCGGGCAGAGGCGTTGAGGCTTGGCGGATGGCCGCCTCCCTCATCTCGATGTGTGCGGCCATTTGTTCAGCGCGTGTCTGGAAGCAGTAAGGGCAGGATTTGTCCGGCACATAGCGCTCATCCCTCTGATCGGCTTCCGAGAGCGGGCTGAGGCATTTGAAGCACTGCATCGTCTCGGTCTCACGGAGAGCGGGATCCACTCCCACACGTTGATCAAAAACAAAGCACTCCCCATCGTAATGAGCGCCTCCGCATTCCTCAAAATACTTCAAGATGCCGCCATCGAGTTGGTAGATCTGGCGGAATCCCTCGCGCTCCATATAGGGCCCCGCTTTTTCACAACGGATGCCGCCCGTGCAGAACATCACGACTGGCTCGTCCTTGAGAGATTCTGGGAGGCGCTCCACCGCTTGGGGAAAATCCCGAAAGTGATCAATACCCGCCGGGAGTGCCCCGCGAAAGGTTCCCAACTTGATCTCATAGTCGTTACGCGTATCCAGAAGGGTGATTCGGCGCCCCTCATC
>CAMBAQ010000018.1 GCA_945863785.1 Chthoniobacter flavus | reverse complement strand
CTCCGGTTGCTCATCCTGCACGATCCCGAGCTCGTCAGGGAACTCGGCATCGATCATCCAAGTCCCCGATTCGGTGACCTGCATGAGTTCCTCGGCCCATTGAAGAATCATATCCACAGTCGCGCCACCATAGCGCAGTCCGACCATTTCCAAAAGCGACTTCCCGTCTTCGACATTTAGCAACAGAGCGAGAAAAAACCGGTGGTCCGGATCGCCGATCATTCCGCGCATGGCCGCGATTCCATCCCGGCGAATGATCTCTTCCAGCGTCGGCGGCACCGCCTCGGCAAGTGGGCCGTGTTTAAGCGCAAAAGCCTCCCAAGCCTCGGCCCAGACACCCAGATTACGCAGATGCCCGATGCCATTCTGGAGAATGAAAAATCCCCGCTCAAAATCCAACTCTCGGATCATTTCGATAACGAGGTCCGCATACTCGGGATCCCCAGTCTGCTCAAGCAGGTCGAGGAGTTGCTTGCGGCGCAAGGTGAGCCCGTCATTTTGGACGGGGTCGACCGCGAGATGCGGCGGCAAATAGGTGAATTGCGGCCCACAAGATGGATCCGAATGCGTACGAATCACGATGGATACCGAAGGCGAATCCAGATGGAACAACGAGTGGATGCATCCCGCCCCAGAAACAATCGGCATCGTGGCGCCAGTCTCCAGCAGATGCGATTCCTTCAACTTCAGATTCCCAACGCGAAAGTGTGAGGTGATCGACTCCGCATCCTCGAATTCGAATAGCGAATGCAAACTCGAACCCTCCATCACATGAAAAGCCCCGGAGAACGCGTGCTGGTGGATATCCGTTGTTCCCTCCATCCAAAACAAAACCTGAATGTAAAAACGCGGTGTGTCGTAAACGATCAATTCCGGCTGCCCGAACCCCGACGTGGACTGTACGGGTTGCGTATCCTCGAGCAGAAACTCGCGCACCAACTCAGGAAGATTCACGTTGTCTGCAGGCGGACGCTCGACAAGGACAGCCGTTGCGATCTCGGGAAAGGCTTCAGGAGCAAAATTCACCTGCTTCCAACGATCATAAACCATCCCGCCAAGTTCAGAAAAATAGGAATCCATTTCCTGAGATTGGCGCATCCCCGTTGAAGGACAAGAACGATTCCCTCTCGATTGCATACCTCCTATTTCCGCCTTACTCTACCCCAAGCGCGAACGAATCAAAATCCACCCATTTGACATGACAATCTCTGCCCCCAGCCCCTCCTTTTTGCTCTCACTCGCAGCCATTATTTTTCATCTCCCTTTACCCATGCGCGCGGAAACAGAACCAACGCCCCACCGAGCCACGCCGACCGTCACTCCTCAGATTTACTACGACGAAGAGGAAGAAGAATCCTCCTCAGCCAAAACCATCCTCGGCCATCCCAAAAAGTCATTCGAGGGTCCGCCAGCGCAGATCCATAGCTCCAAAATGTTCGTAGGACAGGAAATCTCCTACCCGAGCGGATACACACCGGCATGCGTTCTGAGCAATCCCACTGGCCACACGGTTGTAGTCCCCGCTTCACCGAACTCCTTTCAAACCCGCCAACTCGGAGTGACCATCGAAACCGGCACCACATCGAAATTTGAAAACACCGAACTAAAGGGTTTCGTGAACTACGGCAGCCCCATTCAAACGTTGGTCCCGGTCAAAAACGAGAAAGGCGAAACCATCGGCACCCAGATCATCACCACGCCAAACCCGATACTCCAACCCGTTTTTCAAACGATCAAAGAACAACGGTGAAGCGAGTATAATGGAAGCCAAGCGCAAGGCGCAGCTATTTCAAAAGCACAAAAGAACTTTTTCAGATTTAGCGGGCCATTTTCACTTTTAAACGGCCTCTCTATGAGCGCCGAACTCTCGGCCATCGGCGGTCGCAGACCGCCGCTAGCGTATGAGTCAAAATGCATTCAGCCTTTGGTATTAGCGAAGCGTTACAGCATTCAATTGCAGAAACTTAAATACTATTGGTCTCGCCAAACACCGCACGCTTGGGGGGGGCGTTTAGTGGCCGGAGCTCAGTTTAATGGGGCCGGCGTTCTCGGCGTTGCTCAGCTTCGACCATAACGATCCGTAGAGAGCTACAACGACAAAGCAGGCGAGTGGGACAATGAATCCGGTGGACATATCGGTCTGATCGGCAATGTGGCCCATGAGTTTGGGCATGATCGCTCCGCCCATGATGGCCATTATGATATAGGAAGAGGCCCTCTTGGCGCGACTTCCAAGGCCATGAATGCCGAGCGAGAAAATGGTCGGAAACATGATGGACATGAAAAGATAGGTAAGGAAAAGCGCGCCTGCAGAAAGCCAACCGAGCTTCAAAAACACAGCGAGGCTGCAAAGGCCCGCGAGTGTGGCGAAGACAGCCAGCACTTTGTGAGCGGGAAACTTCTTGAGCAAGGCGGCTCCGATGATGCGACCGGCAAGGAAGCAAACAAAGCCGACTGAAGCGAGGCTGGAAGCGCCTTTGTCGCTGAGGCCCAAAAGGCCGTTTTTGTGAATCTCAAACCAACCACCAAAAGAACCCGCGCTCCAAGACTGAGGAACGGCGGGGATTTGCGAGGTCATGTAGTTAATAAAATAAGCGAAGATGCCGCACTGGGCCGCAACGTAAAAAAATTGGGTCAACGTGGCACCCGAGAAATGAGGATGGCTCCAGATGCTGTTATTTCCAATTTGGCTGCTTTTGAGAATAAGGACACCGGTTCCTATTACGGCAAAGAGGCCCGAGGCACTCCAGAGGGCTTGGTTTTCGGTCAGGCCAAGCTTTGCTCCCACGGCGGGAATGGCCGCAATCGCCGAGATAATCATGCCGACAGCAAGTGACAGCACAACGATATTCAACCAAAGCAGGCCTAGAGAAAGCCCACGGTTAGCGAGCGGCTTATCATCCGAAGAGGTGGCTTCATCCAGATGAAATTCATCGTCGGACTTGATATCTGGCAATTTGCAAAAAGCGAAAACCACTGCAAGAATAAGCACAAATCCTCCAATGGCGGCATAGGGGATCCAGAGCGTCTCCGAACCAGTGCTCTGTCCGCTGGCGTCCTTACCGTAGAAGAAAGCCGCTCCGGCGATGGGACCAAAAATCCAACCGACCCCATTGCAAGATTGTGCAAGATTGATGCGGGTGGCGGCGTACCGGGTCGGCCCCAGCACTGTAGTGTAGGGATTGGCGACCGTTTCCAAAAAGGTGAGTCCCGAGGCGATCATACACACGCCGAGCAGAAAGGCGGGAAAGGTGGCGATCTGGGTGGCAGGGATAAACCAGAATCCGCCGACGGCGACCATGATCAACCCAGCAATGATACCGCCTTTGTAGCCAAGCTTGCTCGCCAGCCAACCTGCGGGCATGGCCATAAGGAAGTAGCCAAGATAATGCGCAAATTGCACCCAGGCGGACTGAGCCAACGTGAGGTTGAGTTCCTGTTGAAAATGCTTATCCATCACGTCTATCATGCCGTTGCAGAATCCCCAAAGTAGGAATAACGAACTGACAAGAGCGAAGGTGATGGCGTGATTCCGGCCGTCTGGAGTTCTAAAAATCGATGGTTTCATAGATAGTGTTTTCTGCATGGGGTGGGAGTTTTTTACCCAGTCAAATCTTGTCTGGTGATCTTCTTTCCGTCTACCGGATTTATGCTGATACCATCTATATAAAAAAACTGGCCACAGTCAAAAAGCATTCAGCCTTTGGTTTAACTTCATCCGTTACTAGATCGCAGAAACCGTCTCTAAATAGCGCCTTCCTTTTCGTCGGGAGGTGAGAACCCTATTTGATTTTGTGTCACTCGACACGACCAGTGGTTCTATACCCATCCCTCATCGCCGCGAGAGATCAATTTCTTCCGGGGAAGAGCAGGGTTTCCAGCAGCACACCTGCTGCTGGAGGCCCTGCGTGGGGGATTCGCCCCATTGTTGGCTGAAAGCACCTGATCTAACTATGCACCGATGCTTTCAACCAAAAAACGCCCACTTCATCACAGATCGCAACTGATACCGCGTGACATCGATCTCACCGCAGGTCCCATCGCGGACTCTGGGTACCGCAGGCTCTTTGATACCAGCCGAGACGGCGTAATGGTTGTCGATATACTCACGGGGAGGATTGTGGACGCAAATCCCTATCTGTGCATTTTACTCGATACAACTCGCGAGCAATTGATCGCAAAAAAACTGGATCAGATCCCTTCCTTCAAAATGCTGTGGAAAGACGCCCGCGAGTCCGATGAGCTCGATGAAAGCGGCTTTCAGCGTTGGGACCACCTCAGCCTGAAGGCCCACAGAGGAAAACGAACGCCGGTCGAAGTGGTTTGCAACAGCTACAGGTCCGAGGGGCGAAAATTACTGCAATGCAACTTTCGCGACATCACCCACCGCAAGCATGAAGAGGAAAGTGTGAGGCGTCTCACAGAGACACTCGAGCAACGCGTCGCTGCAAGGACGTCGGAACTGGAAGCTGCCAACCGAGAACTGGAAGCCTTCACCTACTCGGTGTCCCACGATCTTCGAGCCCCACTGCGACACATTATGGGGTTTATCGAAATCCTAGAAAAAGAGGCTTGCAGCAAAATCTCCGAGATCCACCGTCACCACCTCACCACCATTGCCGGAGCTGCGCGACGCATGGGCGAACTCATCGACGATCTCCTCACATTTTCACGGATCGGCCGCTCGGAAATGCAAAAAACCAGCATCAACCTGCATGACCTCCTCATGGAAGCGCTCAATGACATCAAGGAGGAAACCAAGGACCGTCTCATTAGTTGGAAAATCGGCTCACTCCCTGAGGTGCTTGTGGACCGATCACTCATGCGCCAAGCTTTAGTGAATCTCCTCTCGAACGCGATCAAGTTCACCTCGACCCGCACACACGCACACATTGAGGTCGGCTGTGAATCCGATCATCCCCACGAGCATGTGATTTTCATCAAGGATGACGGTGTCGGATTTGACCCGCGCTATACCAAGAAACTTTTTGGCGTCTTTGAGCGGTTGCACAACGGCAAGGAATTTGAAGGCACAGGCATTGGGTTGGCCAACGTGCATCGCATCATCAATCGCCACGGGGGACGGATCTGGGCCGTAGGGGAAGTCGATGCCGGAGCCACATTCCACTTCACCATCCCCAAACCGGGAGAAAGATGAAATCTGATCATCCCAATATTTTATTAGCCGAGGATGACTCCGCTGATGCCGAGTTGACCCTCTCCGCGATTCAAGGAACGAGCTTAAAAAATAGGGTAGTCCGAGTGAGCGATGGCGAAGAAACACTGGACTACCTTTTAAGAAGAAAAGCGTGGCGCACCCGTCCCAGCGGCGATCCAGCCCTTGTTCTGCTCGATCTCAAAATGCCAAAGATTGGCGGCATTGAGGTTCTTCAGACCATTCGAGCGAATAGCAAACTCCAATCGATACCAGTGGTCATTTTTACATCTTCGGGCGAGCGACGAGACATCGCCGTCTGCTATCAAAATGGCGCCAACGCCTATGTGATCAAACCGGTGGGATTTCCCGATTTTAAAACAGCGGTCCAAAGCATTGGACGCTTCTGGTCCGAAATCAACGTCCCGCCTCCACTCAAATCCCGCCGCTTGGAGCGACGCTCCTGGCAAATCTGATGCACACACCACTCCACATCCTGCACTTGGAGGATGACCCCCTAGACGCAGATCTGATTCGGCGCAAACTCGAGGCGGACGGGCTGCCATGTGAGATCCAACGCGTGGATACAGAGTTGGATTTTTCCATGGCCTTAGAGCGAAATGACATCGACCTCGTTCTCGCCGATTTCTCCATGCCGGGCTACGATGGGATGGAGGCTCTGAATCTGGTTCGTGCGACACGCCCCGGCCTCCCCTTCATCCTTTTTTCGGGTGTCATGGGTGAGGAGGCGGCGGTCATGGCGCTAAAAAAAGGCGCAACGGACTACGTTTTAAAAGATCGCCCCTCTCGCCTCGCCCCAGCGATTCGTCGCGCTATAGAGGAAGTTCAACTTCTCAAGGAAAGGCAATCCCTCAGCAACCAACTCACTCACGCACAAAAACTCGAAATCTTTGGCGAACTCGTCGGCGGCATAGCCCACGACTTCAACAACATTCTCACCATCATCATGGCAAATAGCGGCATGCTGATGAACGAACTGAAAAAAACCGACCGCCTCCATCGCTACGCCTCGCACATCGAATACGCGAGCGAACATGCCGCGGCCCTCACCCGTCAATTGCTACTTTTTAGCCGCGGAGATGTTCGCGAGCCCACGCTCATCCCCCTCAATGATCTGGTGCAAAAAACCGGTCTCATGCTCCATCGGCTCATTCCCGAGCCGATTCAAATCCGTATTACGACATGCAAAAAAAGCCTTCAAATCAAGGCCGACCAAAATGACATCGCCCAGATTCTCATTAATCTTGTCCTGAACGCCCGCGACGCCATCCAAGTCGAAGGTTGGATCAATATTTCCACAGGGGTTCTGAGTTATGAGGAATCCTGCAAATTGAATTTTGAGAACCCCGCCGGGCTTTGCTACCTGCGCGTTGCGGATACCGGTTCCGGCATGAATGCCGCCGTACAGGCGAGGCTTTTTGAGCCCTTCTTCACGACGAAACCAGAAGGTCATGGCACCGGATTGGGATTGTCGACTTGCCAGCGTCTCGTTGCCGCAGCTGGGGGCAAGATCACGATCGAAAGCGAACCGGATCAAGGATCCACCTTCACCATTTATCTGCCGCGCATTCTCGATGAAATCCCCGGAGGAGCACATCTCGATTCCGAGCTTCCACCAACCACGGGGCATGGAACGATCCTCCTAGTCGAAGACAACCACATGCTCCGCGACATTGTCGCCAAGCGCCTCACTGATCTTGGTTATCGTGTGATTCAGGCTGCCAACGGACTCCAAGGTCTCGATGCCCTAGCCGATGATAAAGGACCTGCGCCCGATCTGGTGATCACGGACATCATTCTTCCACTGCTGAGCGGCCAAGAGATGGCCCGCCTCCTTCGCCTCAAAAACCCAAATATCAAAGTGCTTTTCACCTCAGGCTATTCGGACAGGTCCATCCTACCCCACGGCATTCCGGACAGCGGCATCGAGATCATCAGAAAGCCTTTTACGATCAATCGCCTCGCCAACAAAATCACAGAGATCCTGCCTCCGGCTCGCCAATCTGTTGCAATTTCGAGCAATGGCGTCCTAGGATGCGGGCATGGTTGAAATCTCAATAAAATATCTGGGCGATCTGCGTTGCGAGGCGACACACGGTCCATCGGGAACCATCTTGCTCACCGATGCGCCGGTAGATAATGAGGGACGCGGGGAAGCGTTTTCTCCGACAGATCTTGCCGCTACGTCGCTGGGCACGTGCATGCTGACCATCATGGGCATCGTCGCCCGTCGTCACGGAGTGGATCTGGGTGCAACGACTGTCAAAGCCGTAAAACACATGTCCACCGAGCCGCCTCGCCGTATTGCGAAGCTGGAGATTGTTTTCACCATTCCGCTTCCGTCGGATCACCCGCAGAAGAAACTTCTCGAGGCCGCGGCGAAGGGTTGCCCAGTTCACCTGAGCCTGCATCCAGATGTGGTGCAGAATATCCGGTTCGACTGGGTGGGTTAGTCCGTCCCGAGGGGCGATGTCTCGCCGATGCGGCGGGTGATTTCCAGCGCGATGTCGAGGGCATCCGCCGCGGCCACCCCTGTGACTTTGGGCTTCAATCCCTCGCTGGCACATTGAAGGAAGGACTCGAGCTCGATGAGAAGCGGCTCTCCTTTGTTCACCTCGACGGGCTCGCGGACAATCCGGTGACCACTGAAGTCGGTGACAATTTTTGAATCGGTGGCCAAGCCGATGAGCTTACCGATGCCCGAGCTAGCCTTTTCATCTTCGCGGGCGAGCCGAAGCAGATACCCTGCTTGATTTTTGTAGTCCAGCGAGAGATAGGCATTTTGTTGAAAGACGCGGATTTTGCGAACGCGTTCCTGGCTGATCCGGCTGGCGGTGACATTGGCCACGCACCCGTTTTTAAAACGGAACCGCACGTTGGCAATATCCTCGCCGCGACCGAGCACGGAGATCCCAACGGCGTCCAAGCTCTCAATGGGGGAGCGGACGAGATGCAGAATGATCTCGATGTCGTGGATCATGAGATCCAGCACCACGCCGATATCCGTGCTGCGATTCGGGTAGGGAGAAAGCCGGGTCACCTCCAAAAAGCGGGGGTTATTTAACTGGGCCTCGAGAGCGTGAAGAACGGGATTGAAGCGTTCGACATGGCCGACCTGCAGCACACAACCGCGCGCTGCGGCGAGTTCGGCCAATTCACGGGCATGGGCTGGGGTGTCGGCAATCGGCTTTTCGATGAGCAGATGCTTGCCCTGCTCGAGAAGAAATTTGCCCACCGCATGGTGCGTGATGGTCGGCGTGCAGATCGTGGCCGCATCGACCATGGAAGCAAAGGACTCGAGACTTTCCGCCGCTTCACAATGGAAGCGCTTCGCCGCTGCTGCTGCGGCCTCTGGGTTTTGATCGTAAACGGCCGTGAGACGACTGGTTGGAAGCTCACTGTAAATGCGGGCGTGATTGGCTCCCATGTGCCCGACGCCGACGACTCCTGTGCGAATGGTTTTCATTTTCCGTAAATGGTTATAGAGAGTGACTCAGCGAGGGCGCAAACTTTCGGGCGGTTGAGAAGAATTGTCGAACCCGCTTCGACGCCGATGATGCGAATCCCGGCCTCGGCTGCGACTTCGAGGGTTTTGGTTCCGACGACAGGGACATCAAATCTCATGTCTTGACCTGGTTTGGATACCTTCACGAGCGTCGCTGCGCCCTTGCCCAGCTTGCCGCCACGGCGAATGGCCTCGTTCGTCCCTTCAAATGCCTCCACCGCGAGAACAGTGCCATTTTTAACCACGACCGTCTGGCCGATATCGAGGCGGCTCGTTTCCTTGGCGATGCGGAAGCCGTAGTCGAGATCTTCGACGTGGCGGGGCTTGAGCCGTGGTCCGGCAATGAGGCCCAGCGTGGCAAGGTGGTCATCGAGAAACGTCGTGGCCGAAATGAGGCTCACCCCGACCTTCGTCATTTCAGTCCCCACCGCGCCGAAGAGGGACTCGGCATTCCTCTCCTTGAGTTTCGCCAAAAGCACCAGCGCCTTGAAATCCGGACGGAGATTGAAAAGGTGTGAGGGGGCGATTTGCCCCGCCATTATAGCCCGACTCGCCCCAGATTGCTTGGCCGCCTCAAGGAGTTTGCCCAACTGTCCGACGCGCATGGGAAAAATGGCATCGACCATTCCCGCGAGACTGGGATCCGTTTCCCCCTCGAATGAGGCGATGGCAATGCGTTGCACACCGGCCTGACGCGCACCCTCGATAACAAGGCGAGGGTAATCACCACTGCCGGCAATGAGAAAAAGTGGGGCGGTCGGATTTTCCATGCTTTGATCCCGAAATTTAATACCCGATATCCCCAAACCGGTTCACGCGAAAAGTTCCCCCTCTTGTTGGCGACTTGTCGCCTTGGGTCCGGCTTTTGAGAGCGTTCGCGGCTGTGGGATAAGGCAGGCCATCGCTATCGGTTTTGTAGCTATTGATAGGAATCGAGGCGATTTGCCCTGACCCAGCCAAACGCCTGTGCTGCGCGATAAACTGGCCAGGGCGAAAATAATTCGTGAAATCCTTGGCGAAGGCCGAGCGGTTGATTCCGATATAAAGGTTCTTTCGTATCTCGAAGTGCAAATGGGCTTTATACATTCCTCGGTTCGTGCCGATTGTTCCCACTTGCTGTCCACGAGAAACCTGCTGACCCTTCCTGACCAATATGGTGTTGAGGTGGGCATACATGGAGTCGGCAAAGAGCAACTTCCCATTCTCGACATAAGCGTGCCGGACAAGCACCACATTCCCCCACCCCATCCGGGCATCCATCGCAAAGGTCACGTAGCCATCTCCGATACTATAAACGGGGGCCCCCAGATCGCTATTCCCACCTTTAGCTCCATTCCAATCCTCACCAGGATGATATGAAAGAAAACCCCGCGCCATATAGTACCCTTCGGCATTCGGTTTTCCTACTGGGTGGTCAAAACCATCCGCTACCCGAACTTTGGCACGATCAAGCCCCGGCACTGCCATCAGTCCCGTCACAAAAAGAAGCAGGCAAATCCAAAACAACCAACGTCGCATGAAGCCCCAAAACTACGCACTACTCCCTATTGGCGCAAGTCACTCTTGCCTAGCGGAGCCAAATAATTGACTCCAAATACTGATAAACAACACGTTATGGATCCGCTAGTTTCGAAACAAACACCACCTTGCAACCCGCATTCTGAGCGATCGCCGCCACCCGCGACTCCAATGCCACCCCCGCCTCGCGAAGAAGCCCGCTATCGACAGCACCCTTCTTCACGGCGCGTTGCAAAACCAGAAGCCCTTTTTCCTTGGCGCGCTCGGGCAGAGAATCCCACGAGATGGTAGCAGGATCAACAACTGGGGAACCGATTAACTCGAGCAAAACGATTTTGACCTTAGGCAACTCCACCTCGGCCTGCTCTCCTCCCCTGCGGACATTGATCTGAAATGTCTCGCGGTTGAATATTCCCGCTTGGACGCGAAATTGCGCCTTCAATTTCATCGTGTTCCACGCGGGCGGTTGACCGTCCAGCGTTACCTCGACCTCGATGGTTCGCTCCGCAGCGACAAGCGAATCTCCCTCGGCGTGCTGGGAAAAAATGGCGCCGGCGTTGGCCAGAATGCGGGGCGTTATGCCCAACTCGGGCTGAAAAGCCTCCTTCAACCGATTGCCGGTCTTCACGGCGCTGCTCATCGGCACCAGTAAAAACACCCACGCGAACCAACAAACGCCAATCGTAAAGGCCGTCGCCCCAAAAAAGGTGCCAAAAAAAATCAAAGGGCTGCGGTCAGTTTTCACGGTTAAGAAGGTGGTCGGCCAAGCCAGCGAGGAAGGCCCCACGCTCGCCAAGGGGCTTGAGAGCTTGGCGGGCGTTTGCGGTGAACTTGGCTGCTTCGCGGGCGGATTTTTCCATTCCGAGCACGGACGGAAATGTCGCCTTGCCCGAGGCCACATCCTTTCCGGCGCTTTTCCCCAGCTTTTCGCTGCTCTGGGTCACATCGAGAATGTCGTCGATCACCTGGAAGGCGAGGCCGAGGTTTTCCCCAAAATCGGTGAGCGCCTTGAGATCGCGTGCGCTCGCATTGGCGGACATTGCCCCTAGCCTGAGGCTCACCGCAATCATCGCGGAGGTTTTGCCCCGATGAATATTCATCAACTCGCTCAGGCTTGTTTTTTTATTCTCCGCTTCCAGATCGGCAACTTGGCCCCCGATAAGGTAGGCACTGCCCGCCGCTTTCGCGAGATCCAGAAAAAACGCTTGGGAACGATAGCGGGCCGTCTCCTTGGTGCGAGCGAGGATTTCAAAGGCCACCGTCAACAGCGCATCGCCCGCCAGCACAGCCACACCCTCACCAAAGACTTTGTGCGAGGTTGGCCGCCCACGCCGGAAATCATCATCATCCATGCAGGGCAAATCATCATGGATGAGCGAATACGTATGGATGCACTCGACCGCACAAGCCGCAGGCAAAGCCTCCTGCCAACGCCCGCTGCAAGCTTCCGCCGCCGCCAAACATAGCACCGGCCTCATCCGCTTCCCGCCAGCAAAAAGACTATAATGCATCGCACGGTGGATCGTCGCCGTATCGGGATTAGGCAGCCATCGCTCCAACGCGAGATCCACTTTCTTATGCAGAGATGCAATGCGAGATGGGATGTTCATCGAAAAAACCAACGATCCACGAATGCGACAGAACTTGGAACTTAAAAGTGGCCCAGTTTTAGTGGAAGGTGCTTGCGATTTAAGCAAAGACGAAAAAAGCAGGCCGAAAGTTTCAGAAAAGAGCCCCACATATTTGCATGATTTAAGGCGAAACAAGCGCTGATCCTAAAAGATCCCCTCCAAAACATTCTCTTAGCTGCGAGCCTATGTGTGGTAGTTTTTCTGTATGATTATCAAAGAGTTGCCCCAATTTCAAACGCTCTCCGCTCGTGAAAAGCTGGAGCTAGTTGATGACCTTTTGAAGTCGGTGTCCTCTGATCTTGATGAAATAGAAGCAACTCAAGAGGAAAAGGATATTCTCGATGGGCGGTGGGCTCATTTTCTTCAGAACCCTGCCTCGGCACTCACCGTTGATCAGTTCAAACGAGAATTGAATGCGCTTCGCTCATGAGAGAGATCCTGACTCGGAGAATTCTTCAAAACAGAAGATAAGGGCGGGTCCCTTTCTTGAAACTTAAAACTCCCCTGCCACGCTTTTGACGTGCATGATACTTCGCGATGTCTCCACTTCCAATAGCCATTCTGGGATCCGGTAAGGGGTCCAATTTCCAAGCCATCCTGACGGCATTCCAAGCAGGTCGACTGAATGTGCGTCCGGTCTTGGTGGCGACGGATGTTTCCGGAGCGGGCATCCTCGACTTGGCGGCAAGCGCCGGTATTCGGACGCAGGTCATCGCAGAACCGAAGTTCCGCACCCGCCTCTCGACGGATGTTGAAACTGCGCTGGCGCAGCAACTGAAGGACGCGGGCGTCGAGTTGGTCGTGCTGGCGGGATACATGCGGCTACTGAAATCTCCGCTTTTGGAGACGTTTCCCCGCCGCATTATCAATATCCACCCCTCGCTGCTGCCTGCGTTTCCGGGATTGGAAGCCTGGAAACAAGCACTGGAGGCGGGAGTTCCGACAGCAGGTTGCACGGTTCACTTTGTCGATGGCGGGATGGATACCGGCGAAATCCTGGCTCAGAGCGAGGTGCCAGTCTTGGCTGGAGATACCCCCGCTTCATTGCATGCCCGCATTCAAGTTGCGGAGCACGAACTTTACCCGCGCGTTCTCGCCCGCTTCGCCGACAGGGAGCTGCCATGAGCCGATTCCGACTTTACGATCTCAATCCCGAGCAGCAACGCGCCGCCACCCACGAGTCTGGCCCGCTCTTGATCCTCGCTGGGGCTGGCACGGGCAAGACGCGAACCATCGTGGCCCGCATCACTTGGCTGGTATCCACAGGCGTCGATCCTGCAAAAATTCTCGCCGTGACCTTCACGAACAAGGCCGCTCGCGAAATGAAGGAGCGCATCAAGGGGATGATTGACGAAAAGGCTTCCGAACTCACGGCCTGCACGTTTCACGCCCTTTGCGTTCGGATCCTTCGCGCCGACGCAGACAAGATCGGCTACAAAAACAACTTCACGATCTTCGATGAAGGCGACCAACTCGGGCTGATCAAAAAAGTCATCAACCGCGTGACGGCCAAGGATGAAAAACTCGATCCCGGACTCGCAAAAAACCTCATCAGCAAGGCAAAAAACAACGGTTGGTCGGCCCCACAAGACGATGAAACCGTGATCGGGGCGGTGTATGCGCGCTACAACCGCGATCTTTTATCCCTGAACGCGATGGATTTTGACGACCTCCTCGTGAAGGCCGTTCAGCTTCTCAATGAACACCCCGATGTCCGTGACAAGTGGCGCTCCCGCTACTCCCAGATGCTCGTCGATGAGTTCCAAGACACCAACCGCCTCCAACTCGATCTCGTGAGCCTTTTGGCTTCCGGATCGCCGCCGAATATTTGCGTGGTGGGCGATGACGACCAGAGCATCTACGGATGGCGCGGGGCCGAGGTGTCGAACATCCTGGAGTTCGAAAAACACTTTCCCGATCCCGAGGTCATTCGTCTTGAGCAAAATTACCGCAGCACGAATGCGATCCTCTCGACCGCGAATCGCCTCATCAAAAACAACCCCCGCCGCCGGGGAAAAAACCTCTGGAGCTCGCAGGAAGGCGGCGAGCCGGTCCATGTCGTCTCCGTACCGGATGACAAAACCGAGGCGGAATTCGTCATCAACGAAGTCGGCGCCCTCCGCGCCACGAATCAGATCCCATGGGAACACTTTGCCATCATCTATCGCATGAATGCGCAGTCCCGCCTGCTGGAGGAAAATCTCCGCCGCATGCGCATTCCCTATCGTCTCGTCGGCGGCAAAAGTTTTTTCGATCGTCGGGAAATCAAAGACGTCTTGGCAACGATGACTTGCCTCGTGAATCCCGATGATGACATCTCCCTCCTCCGCATCATCAACACTCCGCCGCGCGGCATCGGTGCGACGACTGTCCAGCTCGCGCTCGACCAAAGCGCGGTCGCGAACAAGAGCCTTTTCGAAACTCTCACCTCGCCCGATTTTGCCGTCGAGATCTCGCGCAAGACAGCGGCCTCGATCCGCGAATTCGGAGACGAACTCGCTTCAACGCGCATCCACCTCCTCACTCCTGGAGCCGACGTCTGCGGCATCGTGTCTCGATTCATCAACGATTCCGGGTATATGGACGACCTCAAGCGCTCCTGCAAAACGCCCGAAGAAGCACTCAATCGCGAAAGTGGAGTGAAAGAAATCCTGAATGCCCTCGCAGATCACCAGAATCGCAAACGCGGAGACATCCGTGATTTTCTCGACGAACTTTCCCTCAACCGCGAGCGCGAGGAGGACAAAAAGGAAGATGCAAAGGGACTGACTCTGATCACCATGCACGCCGCGAAGGGGTTGGAGTTCCCCCACGTTTTTCTGGTTGGTGCGGAGGATGGCATCCTTCCCCACGAGCGCTCGAAAAGCGAAGGCACGGTCGATGAGGAACGCCGCCTCTTTTATGTCGGGATCACCCGCGCCATGAAATCACTCACGATCACGCATTGTCGCAACCGCAACAAATTTGGTTCCGCCATGTCCTGTCGTCCAAGCCCTTTCCTCAAAGAAGCCGAAGGCGAGGGCGTTCTTGTGGAATCGTATGAGGACATCATGAGTCGCCCGGTAGCCGAGGAAGATATCGTGACTTCCTTCGCCTCCCTCCGCGCTATGCTCGCTCAGGATTGAGTTGGTTCATAAAAAACACCACCCGCAAGCGGGTGTGTTCTTGTGCAGCTAGGGCTATTAAGTTGTCGACCTTTAAAAAAATTCAACCTTTTTTCATTTTGACAATCGTTTTTGAATTTTTGACTGACTACCGCGCCTCTTTAGGCGCCTAATACCATTGTCCCTTTGAAATTAGACTTTGCAGCGCAAAAGAAGGGGGCATGGCCGTCTCGGCCGTGTGGAGACTGGTCTACTTTCTCGCCACCCTTACCCATCGGAACCAAAGGAGCAGACCGCAGCACACAGGCGAGACGCGCTGTGCCCCTCTACTAAAATCCAAAAGCAAGCGGCTTTTGGTATAACCGCCTTTTATCAAAAAGTTTTCTAGCGAAAACGGCACGTATAAAACGAGACAATTGACTACACCTCCATGCAAGATGAGCTAAAGGCATCACCTTAAACGCATGCCCTGCACTATGTCATGCGAGCGACAAGATCCGTCAGGTAGGGAAGGAGTTGTTTCTTGCGGGAAACGATACCGTCGAGTTGCCAGACATGGCGCCCGTCCTCCGGAAAATCAATGAGGCGCGTGAAGCTCTCGGATCCGCGGACGAGGAGAATGGAGTTCTGAGTGTTGACGTCGGTGATGAGGAGCGTCGAAAAAAGGTAATTGTGCGAGGCCCTATATTTTTCGAGTTCCTCAATGAGGGGGGCACGGTGATTTTCGATCTGCGAGAAGCTGATCTCCTCGATTTGGGACACGCTGAAGAGGTGACCCCGATCTTCGTATTCTTTGCAGTCTGCCGTGATGACGTCTTTGCTTGTGAGCGTCTGAAGCGGTGACCCTACCGAGAAAATCTCATTGGCAAGGTCGCCGGGTTGGATGTCGCAGATGGCGGCGAGTTCATCCAATATCAGCTTATCGACCTTCGTTGTCGTGGGCGATGTGAGGTTGAGGGTGTCGGAAATGATTCCACACATGAGTAACCCAGCCACACTTTTGGGAATGGGGATGCGTGCCTGCCGAAAGCAATCGGCAACGATAGTGCTGGTTGAACCCACCGGCCGATTCATGAAAAGGATCGGCTGCTGGGTCGGAGCAACTCCGATGCGGTGGTGATCTAAAATCTCGATGATCGGGATATCCGCAGCGCCAGCAACGGCCTGCGTGAGCTCATTGTGATCGACCAGAATGAGCTGGCGAGGCGAAGGTTTGAGCAAGTCACTCTTGGAAAAAACGCCAATGAGTCTGTCGTCGGGTCCCAGAACAGGGAAAGCAAACTGGGAGACCATCGCCACATCGACTTGGGCTTGTCGGAGGGTCAACTCCGCATTCAGACACATAAACTCCGGCGTGAGCATCTGTCCGGCTGTGACGGCCGCCCGTGCGAGAAGAACGGTGGTTGCCGTATCATGAGGCGATGAGATGAGCGTCGTTCCATTCTCTTGAGCCATCGCCAGAACCCTGTCCGGAGGGGGAAAATTGTTTGTGATGACGATGGATGGAACCCCTGCCTTGATTGACATCTCAATGATGTTCCAGCGGTCGCCCACGATCAGCACAGTCGAAGGAATATCCAATTGCTCGAGTCTCTTTTTGAAGGACTCTGTCAACATGGCGGCCACAACCAGTGTCCGCGAACGCACAGCGGTATCCTCCTTGCCACTGAGCAACATGCCGCGAATGGCATCGCGGATGTGAGCGATCGAAGCGTCCACAACGCGACTGGAGGAAAGGTTCTCGAGAGGCGGGAAAAGGTATTTGCCGAGCTTAAATGCCGAAAGGATGCCCACGCAGGCGCGGTTGTCATTGACGACCGGCAGAGCACGGAATTTGTCCTCACCGAATCGCGTCATCGCCTGATAGACTGGAGCGGCGTGGTGAATGCTCACCACATTGCGCTCCATCACGTCTTCCACCCGAGGGTAGACATCTGCAATAAAAACCGGCGCCTCGAGCCCGAATTTGTGCAACGCAAAATCAATGCGGCCATTGGTATTGCCGCATCGCGCTGCAACCACATTTTCCATTCCGCTCGCGCGCTTGAATTCGGCATACCCGATGGCTGCACAGATGGAGTCCATATCGGGGTTCCGATGCCCCATGACGATTGTTTTCATTGAAGTGATGTTTAATTAAGAAACCGCGCCGGGGAGGCAAGGTCGGGTCAGGACGCTATCGGGGTCGTAGTTGAGGTAGGATTGAAGCCACTTTTCGCTCGTTGGCATATCCTGACCCTTGCGCGCGGAATAGCTATCCATTTGGTCACGCTCGATTTTTCCCACAGCAAAGTATTTGGACTGAGGATGCGCAAAGTAGAGTCCGCTTACGCTGCTCGCTGGAAGCATGGCTAGACTCTCCGTGAGAGTGATTCCAGTGCGGCGCTCTGCGTCCAAAATGCGCCAGAGCGTCCATTTCTCAGTGTGGTCGGGCTGTGATGGATAGCCTGCGGCTGGACGGATGCCACGGTATTTCTCACGAATAACTTCCTCAGGCGTGAGGTTTTCGGTTTTTCCAAAGCCCCAGATATCGCGGGCTTTTTTATGGAGGCATTCGGCGTAGGCCTCCGCAAAACGGTCGCCGATGGCCTTTGTCATGATCGAGAGGTAGTCGTCGTGTTGCTTCTCGTAATGGTCGGCCAAATCGTGAACTTCCTTGCCTGCGGTAACGGCGAAGGCACCGATG
>CAMBAQ010000017.1 GCA_945863785.1 Chthoniobacter flavus | reverse complement strand
AGCGAGTCGATCTCGAGCGTTCCCGAAAATTTGCAGAATTGGTATCGAGCGAGTTGGAAGTGCGAGGCGTAAGGCCCCAAGGGGTCGAGGCCGTGGGATCTGTTTTACCACTCGCCAGCAACTCCAATCCATTCGGCCGCGCGAAAAATCGCCGCGTCGAAGTGTGGATCAAGCCGGCCGATAAATAAGGCACTGAACATGCAGCCACGTTTCTCGAATGTTTCAAAATTGGCACAAAAGCGTGTTGGATTTTGTCCGGTCAAAATCAAAAAATCGTCTTATCTATGAAAGTGATAAAACCTGCGACTGAGATCCTGCTTCTAGAAACACGAACCCCGCAAATGGCCGCTTTCTCGACCGATAAAGCCAAACCGACGCACTGCACCCTTGCTGACAAAATTGAGGAGCTTGTTCTTAAAGTCGGCTACTCAAACGCCCAAGCACTCAGCGTGATCATCCAAATCCTCACAGTCGGGAAAGTTCGGGTCGATTTCCGCGACTATAATCAGCGCCTCCAGCTTCGCTTTTCCAAAGACATCATGAACCGCAGCGAGGCTATGGAGATTTTTGATTCCCACCTCGCACATTTGAGAACCACCGATTTATCCGCGGACAGCTTCACGCAAAGAATCATCTTTCAGCCTCCCAGTGGAACTGCCTAGAACTCCCAGTGGAACACGATCAAGTGGCGTCGATAAAGGCCACTGGAATTCCGAGTTCCTTCTGGAGTTTCGCGGCAAAGAAAAATGCGCTCAACGCGACACTGTCCGGATTGGCGACCCGGACACTTCTCTCACGTTCCTCTTTCCTTTTTCCCTTCGCTCTGGCGCCCATTATGACGAGTGCTGCCGCAACCTCCTCGCGACCAATCCGCCAGTACCCACGGTTGCCGATATCCTGTCTCCAAAGGCTCCACCCACACCGATGTGGCTGTGCGTTTTTTGTGTGCGAATACCCACCCCGATCACGATACCATTTGCACATTCCGGCAAAAAAACGGCGTTCTTCTCCAGCGCGCTTTTGCCCAATTTTGGAAAGGGCCGCGCAGTGCGGTGTCTTGAAAGTCGGGCAGGTTACCGTCGCCATCGATGGCACGAAAGTTTTGGCAAAGGCCGCGCAAGCGGATTCCACGCCACTTCAAGACGGGTTGACGATTCCCGATGAGGTCCACGGCGCGAGGAACGCCAAGCCGCACTGCTTCGCGCCAAGGTGGAAATGGAGGCGCGAGCCTGTACGTGATTCCAAGCGGAAGGGCCCAATACGAGGCAAAAACGGCCAAACGCCAAGCTACTAGATTCGGATTCAAGGGAAGACCTGCTTCCAATCGTTTTTCATGCTCACCACGCGCCAGCTTCTTTTTTTGGCCTCGTCCAATGCCTTGTCAAGTCGACCGACTACTGAAGCCCTATCATAGGCGAATTCACGCTCTTCATCATCGTGGTGGAGAAGAAGACCAAGACGCGGGCCCCCTCCTGTCGTTGTCCACAGAAGCATCTCGAGATCTCCATCCGAGTTCCCAAAGGCCAACACAGGCCTTTTTCCTATGTTGCGTACAATCGCAAACGGCTTCGCTGGACCATTTGTAAAATACTCGGGTTCGCTCTCCATTACAACCTCATGTCGCCCATTTCGCTCCACGAAGACCATCTTCGCCTGAGATCCAATGATCTGTTCGGGAGGAATGCCGTAGAATTTCTGCGAATACGCTCTGACAAACTCAGAGCCACCACCCGAGACAATGTAGGTTTGAAATCCCTTGGAGCGCAAAAACTCGAGAAGTTCCCTCATCGGAAGGTAAACCGTTTTTTGATAGGGTTTTTTTAAAGAGGGATTCTCGGCGCGATCGAGCCAATCCCATGCCGCTACCGCCAAGTCTCCAGCCGCTTGGTTTTCAGAGGTAGACCAAACCAGTTTTGCAAAATCACGGTTTTCATCCTCATGTGTAAGGCCGTTCCCGTTCATCCTCCCGTCTAATGCCGCGGTGAAAGGCTCTTTATTGATCCACTCGGGCTTCGTCGGCGCCAATTCCTTCACTCGATTAAGGGCGAAAGCGAATTGGATGTAGAGGGGTTGTTCGCAGATCAAGGTTCCATCGTTGTCAAAAACAGAGATGCGTTGATCCCTCGGTAGGTAATCTGGAGAGCCCTCGGTAGTGGTTCTCTCAACAAAATTCAAAATTTCTCTTTTCGCAGCTGTATCGTTCCACGAAGGCAGTTCATTGCAGAATGCAGGCCCTATACCCGTTACAAGGACAAAAAGAAATGTACCAAGTCTGAAAAGAGAATTTTTTGAGATCATTCATGCCATTTGAAGTGATCCTCTTCACATAGATCAAGGGGTATAATGTAAAAAAACACATGCTTTTCAAATGCGATATGAGAGAGAAAAAACCACATTTTCACATGGAGGTTCATTTTTCCAAGGCACGCCGAAATCCGCATTGGTCCTGAGGAGGCTCATTCTGTAAAAGTTGTTGCGGAGTTGCTTCGTGTGATCAAATCCTCCGCGTCCTTTAAACAGAGACCCGCTTATTTTCTGCATTTTATTTTTTTACTTTGCGGCCAGCCCATTTAGTCTCTGGTTCGATATGAAAACGCTCGTCACTGGCTCCTCCGGCCTGATCGGTTCCGAGGTCTCTCTGTTTTTTGCCCGCCAAGGCTGCACGATTCACGGGGTGGACAACAACCAACGCGCCACCTTTTTTGGCCCCCAAGGCGACACACGCTGGAACCAAAAACGGCTCGCCGACCTGATCCCTGGCTTCATTCACCACGAACTCGACATACGTGACCGCCAAGGCGTCTTAGACCTTGTTGCTAACATCAAGCCCGACATCATCATTCATACTGCTGCGCAACCCTCGCACGACCGCGCTGCAGCGATTCCCTTTGATGACTTCGATACGAATGCCGTGGGAACGCTGAACCTTCTTGAAGCTGCCCGCCGATCTTGCCCAGAGTCGCCCTTCGTTCACATGTCGACGAACAAAGTCTATGGCGACCGCCCGAATTCGATCGCTCTGAGCGAACTCGAGACGCGTTGGGATTATGCCGATTCCAACTACGAACATGGTATTGCCGAGACCTTCTCCATCGATCAATCGAAACACTCTCTCTTCGGCGCATCCAAGGTTGCAGCCGACGTGATGGTCCAAGAATACGGACGTTATTTTAATATGCCGACCTGCTGCCTGCGCGGCGGTTGCCTCACTGGCCCGAACCACACGGGTGTCGAGTTACACGGCTTTCTCAGCTACCTTGTGAAGTGCAATCTCGAAAGCCGCGAATACAAGATTTTTGGATATAAGGGCAAGCAAGTGCGCGACAACATTCACAGCGAGGATGTGGCCCGCTTCATGTGGGAATTTTGCAAAGCCCCCCGAGTCGCTGAGGTATATAATCTGGGAGGCGGGAAGGCGAATTCCTGCTCGATTCTGGAGGCCTTCGCGATTGCCGAATCCTACACCGGAAAAAAACAATCCTACACCTACGTGGATGAAAACCGCATCGGCGATCACATCTGCTACTACAGCGACCTGCGCAAAATGCGGGCCCACTATCCCGCCTGGGACATCACGATCAGCCTCCCGGAGACCATTCAGCAAATTGTCTCTGCATGGCAGACTCGCCTCTGATACGGCCATCCCCTTTTCAAAAATGAGAATCCTCATCACGGGCCTCTGTGGTTTTGCTGGCAGCGTCCTCGCACGCACCCTCTTGGAGCATCGGCCCGGATTGACGATCATCGGCATCGACAACCTTTCTCGCAAGGGAAGCGAAACCAACATCGAACCTCTTCGCGCGCTGGGTTGCGATGTTCGCATCGGCGATGTTCGCGACTTGGTACTTTTGGATTCTCTTCCTGCCTGCGAATGGATCATAGACTGCGCCGCAAATCCCAGCGTACTTGCGGGAGTCGATGGCGGTACGAGCAGCCGCGACCTAGTGGATCAAAACCTCTACGGCACCGTGAACCTCTTGGAGCTTTGCAAAAAATGGAATGCTGGATTCACGCTCATGTCCACGAGCCGCGTTTATTCGATCGCGGCCATGGCAGCCTTGCCCATCTCGAAATCTGGTACTCGATTTGAAATCCCGCCGGCCGCAACCGGACACGGATGGTCGCATGCCGGCATCACGGAGGCTTTTTCGACTCAACCTCCTGTGAGCCTCTACGGAAGCACGAAGCTCTGCTCCGAATGGCTCGCGCTAGAATACGGCGAAGCTTTTGGATTTCCCGTTTGGATTAACCGTTGCGGTGTCCTTGCCGGCGCGGGGCAATTTGGAAAAGCCGACCAAGGAATTTTTTCTTATTGGATCCATAGTTGGATGGCTGGACGACCACTTCGCTACATCGGATTCGGCGGATCAGGACTTCAAGCGCGTGACTGCATGCACCCACGCGACCTCGCTGGGGTGAGTCTCCGTCAAATCGACCATCACGGAAATGATAAGCCTCGTATCGTTAACTTTGCTGGCGGAGTCGAGAATTCGATGTCCCTCAAGGAACTCTCCTCTTGGTGTGCGGCCATATCTGGACCCGCCTCAGCGGATAACGATCCCGCGTTACTATCCCACTCCGATTCCATCCGTCCATTCGATATCCCTTGGGCGATCCTCGATCCTGCTTTGGCTGAAAAAACGTGGGGCTGGAAACCCGAAGCCACTTTGGAAATGATACTCCGTGAAATCCATGACCATGCGATTCATAATCCCGCTTGGCTGGATCTGGTCGCAGGCTGATGAAATCCATTTTTCTTTTCTTCGCCAGAAATAGAAGGTTCTGGGCATGATTGTTATTGTTGGCGCCGGTCTGGCTGGTCTTGCGTGCGCCACCGAGCTGCACCGCCACGGCAAGCCTTTCCTTCTCCTTGATGCCGGCGAAACTCCCGGCGGACGCCTCCGCACAAGCATTCGTGACGGATTCACTCTGGATCACGGTTTTCAGGTTGTATTGAGTTCTTACAGTGCCGTCTCGAAGGTGGTCGATATCGCCTCCTTGCAGCCGCGATACTTTGAATCTGGGGCTCTCCTAGCCCACAAAGGCCGTTTCGCGCACTTGGCTAATCCACTCCGACATCCACTTGCCCTTTTCGAAAACCTCACCTCGCCGGTCTTTTCTTTCCGAGACAAGCTTCTCCTCGGCACTCTTGTCACTCGCGTGACTATGTCCAGCGACGCCTCACTTCTCTCCCGATGCAAAAGCACTAAGGATCTTTCCACTCGGGATTTTCTGCGACAATTTGGCTTTAGTCCCTTTTTTCTCGCGCGTTTTGCCGAGCCCTTCTTTGGCGGCGTTCTTCTGGATGGCGACCTTGGTACGAGTGCCGGTCTCTTTCTCTATTATCTTAAAAAATTTACCACTGGTCGCGCTTGGATTCTGGCTTCCGGCATCGCTGCGATCCCAACACAAATGGCGTCTCTCTTACCCGCAGGCTCTCTTCGCTTGCGAACTCGGGTCATGGCCCTAGACGTGAAAAACCATCGCGCTTGCGGAGTGACTTTAGAAAATGGCGAGCACATCGCCGCTTCTTGCATCGTTCTCGCGCTCACCGAACCAGCTGCTTGTCAGCTTCTGGAACGACCCGTTCCAGAACCTGCACGGAGCGTGGCCGTGGTGTATTTCAAGTCCCTTCAATCCATCTATCCCAATCCTTGCTTGGTTCTTCCCGAAAGCGGTTCCGGTCGCGTGCGACATTTTGCACAAGTCACCAATGTGGCACCCGAGCTCGCTCCCACTGGGTTTCACCTTATCACCGCGAGCGTGTTAGATTTCGCTGATCTTACCGACGAGATGCTTGCACAATCTGTTAAAAACGAAATCGCCGCCATTTTTCCTAACGCTGCCACCTCTCTGGAATATCTGGAGACGATTCGCGTCCCCTATGGCGTCCCCTTTCAGCCGCCCGGTTTTGCAAAACGAAAGCCCTTCTCAGACCTGCCAGATGGCATTTATGCAGCGGGCGATTGGATGGGAGGGGCGAGCATTCAATCTGCGATTTCCTCCGGCCTTGATTCGGCCCATAGTATTTTAAACCCTCATTGCTCATGAGCCTTTCACTCTCTACATGCTGGAATTCCTGGAAACACCACGATGGCCGTCCGATGGTTGAGGAAATCTTGGGCCTCGGATTTGACACCATCGAGATCAGCCATGGCATTCGCTCATCGCAACTCGAAGGCATTCTGGCTGCGCGGGAGAAATACCAGTTTTCCATTTCAAGCGTTCATAATTTCCTGCCCATGCCTGTTGAGGTTCAGACGGACTCACCGGACTGCTATGAGTTTACCTCTCTTCGCGCTGCCGATCGCGACCGCGCTACAAAACTCTCGCGAATCACGATCGACTGGGCTGCAGAGTTAGGTGCGCCATTTGTGGTTGTTCACACAGGTCGCATCCGCGAACTCAAACTCACCGCCCCACTTCAAAAAATGGTCACCGATGGGAAATTCCTGAGCCGTGCCTTTGTGAAGAAGCGACTGGACGCGATCCAAGCCCGTGAAAAGGTCTCAGAGAAATACAATAGCCTGATTCTGGGATGTCTTGGTGATTTGGCGGCTTACGCCGGAAAAAAGGGCGTTCGGCTAGGCATCGAAAACCGTGAGCATTATGAAGCCGCTCCCCTAGAGCGTGAGATGATCTCTTTTTTTCAAACGCTCAACTCTCCACACGCCGGGTATTGGCACGATTTCGGCCATGCTCAGATCAAACACAATCTCGGCCTTCTCGACCATTTCCAATGGCTCGAAAAGATGTCGCCTCTTTTGATCGGATGTCACATCCACGATACACGCTGGCCTTTTCGCGACCATTGCCCCCCCTTCACTGGTGACACTCCGTTGGAAAAACTCGTTCCGCTCCTTCCAAAAACATGCGCCACCGTTTTTGAGATGTCCCCGCGCACCGAAGCCGCCGATATTCAGAAAGCGGCTATCGCCTGGAATAAACTTTTTAACCGTAAATGAAAAAACACATTCTCACCATTATTCAGCTCCTGATCACCGTTGCGCTTTTGTGGTGGATTTTCCGAAATCCAGATCAAAACAAAAAACTCCTCGCCGCTCTCGATACGGCCAATCTGTGGTGGTTTCTTCCTGGACTGGTGGCGATCGGGTTAGCGCTATTAATTCAAGTCGAGCGCTGGCTTATCCTCCTGAGAGTCCAAGGAATAGTGGTCTCTTTTTCCCGCGCGCTCCGCATTGTCCTCGTCGGCATGTTTTTTAACCTGTTCCTTATCGGAGCGACTGGCGGCGACATCGTCAAAATTTTCCTCATCCTACGCGAGGCACCGCAAAAAAAGGCTGGAGCTCTCTTGAGTGTCTTCATCGACAGGATTGTTGGACTGCTTGCGCTCGCCGCCATCTCGGCCGCAATGATCTTTTTCCACTGGGATACGCTGATATCCCATGAGTTCACTAAGTGGGTCGTTGTCGCGGTCGCGATCATTCTCGGAGGTTCACTGGGCTTCATCCTCGTTGCATGGTTGGTGGATCGCTTCCATCTCACGACCCGTCTTCCTCAATGGCTTCCGGCGCGCGCCAAAATCGCCGAGGCGGCCGCCGCCTTTGCGGAATATGCGCGCTCAGGAAAATCCGTCACTAATGCATTCCTTCTCTCTCTACCGTCACACTTCCTCTTCTTTTCTACCTTTTATTTCGGAGCTAAGGCATTCCGTTCTGATCTTGAGTTATCTAATCTTTTTTGCGTATCGCCGATTGTTTCTACCGTCACCGCTCTTCCGATCAGCGTGGGTGGAGCTGGGGTTCGCGAGACCCTGTTTATCGAAATTCTAGGCGGTCTTTATTCTACCCCTGAATCCATCGCCACTCTTATCTCCCTTTCCGGTTTTATGATGACCGTCTTCTGGAGCCTTGTTGGCGGAGCGATCTACCTCCTCTATCGCTCCACCAATCACGATCTCCCCCACATGGCCGATATGCAGGGTGCTGTCGAAACTCTCGAACATCAGGTCGAAGCGAACGCTGCGAGCGGGCATAAATTGGACTCATGAACGCGGGCCACGCCCTCCGAGTACCGCGAGTTTGCGCTCACTTCGCCATGAGCGCTGATGGAAAAATCAGCACAAAAAACCTGACCCCCTCGCGCTTCACTTCGCCCGCCGACAAGTCGCGTCTCCACTTGATACGAGCGGCGAACGACGCGATTCTCGCAGGCCGTGGAACGGTGGAAGCCGACACCATGAGCATGGGCCTCTCCCGCCTCGATCTGCGCGAAGATCGTGTGAGCCAAGGTCTACCGCCCGAACCCCTCCGAGTTGTCATTAGCAATGAAGGGCGCTTCAATCCCGCCTCCAAGATTTTTTCCTACACCTCCTCTCCCTTGATTATTCTTTCCACCTCACGGATGCCTCTAGATATCCGTGACGCCATAGCTCCACATTGCGACCTATTGCTTTTTGACGCAGCGTCTGTCCCTCTTCGCAAAGCCTTGGCGATGCTCCGTCGCGACTATGGGGTCAAGCGTCTCGTCTGCGAAGGTGGCGGCCAACTCCTCCGCTCTCTCGCGCTGGAGGATCTTCTGGACGAAATTCGGCTTACGATCGCACCTGTGATTTTCGGAGGTTCTGCTGCGCCCTCGCTCACTGGGCTGCCGAGCGAACTTTTACCCGAACCGCGATTCTTCCGTTTATCAAAACACACGGTCTCTGATGGGGAATGCGCCCTGCACTATGTCCGTCGGCGGCGTAAAGACTGATTTTTGCCGTGCGCGGCTTTGGGGGCGAGCTTAGGGTTTACTCTTTATGAGCGCCGAACACGATGCCCAAGAATCGCTAAAGCAAACCACTCGATCGATTGCAGATCACGAAGGCGTAGTCAGCGTGCATCCCGTGCCCGGTAAACCCTCCATCGAAATCGAGTTCGACCCCTCTGCGCTGAGTGAAGAGGATTTGCGCCGCATCGCAGAAAGTCATCCGATGGGACCGGCCTTGCAAAAACGGACTCTACGACTGGATGGAAAAGCTTGCGAGGCTTGCGCTATCCGCCTCGAACGTAAAATGAAAAAGCTGCCCGGCGTCCGTAAGGCGACGGCGACTTATATCGGTAAAATCCTCTGCCTCACCTTTGATGAAACCCTAGCGGACGAGAAAACGCTCATGGAGGGAATCCGAGCTACCGGGGCTAAAGTGAGCGCCTACGAACCCGCTTCCCTCGAGACAGAACAATCCCTCTGGCAGCGAGTCCGATCTGGGGCCCTCAACGAGGAGCTTTCTTGCGCCTTGGGTTTTCTTTTTCTACTCACCTCCCTCGCTTGTGACCACTGGCTAGGCAAAGCGGCAACGACCACCTGGATTCTCTACGGCGGCGCTTACTTTTTCTGTGGTCAGCAAGGTGTGCGTTCGGCTGTGGCATCGTTGCGCGGAGGTGCTCTGGACGTCGATGTGCTAATGGTGCTTGCAGCCATTGGCGCGGGCATTGTCGGCCAACCCTTCGAGGGCGCCTTGCTCTTGTTCCTTTTTTGTTTCTCGAATGTCCTTCAAAGCTACGCCTTGGAACGCACCCAGCGCGCGATCCACTCCCTCCTCAAACTCCGTCCGGATAAGGCGCTCGTGAAACGCAATGGCACCACCACACTTGTCCGCGTCGAGGAACTTAATACCGGCGACACTGTTGTGCTTCGACCCGGCGAGCATGTTCCGGTTGACGGCACCGTGATCGAAGGTTCCAGCCACGTTGATGAATCCAGCCTCACCGGCGAGTCCATGCCTGTGAGCAAGAGCATTGGTAGCATCCTCTTTGCTGGTACGCTTAACCAAAGCGGGGGACTCGAGTTGACCGTAACCAAACGTGCCGAGGATTCCACCCTTGCGCGCATGGTGAAGCTCGTTGAGGAAGCGCAAGCGGAGAAATCGGGTACCCAACGCTTCCTTGAGGAAGCCGAACAATACTATGCCACGGGGGTTATCGCCTTCACGGCTCTCGTTTTTTTGATCCCTTTCTTTTTCATGGGCGACCATTTTGCAGACGCCTTTTACCGGGCTATGACAGTCATGGTCGTGGCCTCGCCCTGTGCCCTTGTTATTAGCACTCCGGCCACCGTCCTATCTGCTATCGGTGGTGCGGCAAGGCGGGGTATTTTGGTAAAAGGAGGATCCCACCTCGAGCGAACCGCTCAGATCGACATCATCGCTTTTGATAAAACCGGTACCCTCACAGCAGGAAAGCCTGTCGTGACTGACATTGTGGATGCTGGTGGTTCCCACAAACCCGACGCCACACTTCCCCTCCATCTCGCGAACTTGCTTGCGGAGGCTGCTGCGCTGGAATCGAAATCCGAGCATCCGCTGGCTCATGCCATCGTGAAGAGCGCCGCCGCACGTGGTTTGATCCTCCCCGAGGCGAGCGACTTCCAATCCACCACAGGAAAGGGAGCTGAAGCCACCATTGCAGGCCGACGCCTCATCATCGGCAGTGAACGTCTTTTCCGTGAGTGCAACGCATCCGGCATGGAAGGAATCTCACTCGCCTCCACACCCCTCGCCGAGCGCGGTAAGTCGTGCGTGTGGATCGGTGAGCGTCTAGGCGATCAAGTCACCGCTTTGGCTGTACTCGCCCTTGCCGATACATTGCGTCCGGAATCCCTCCGCACCATCGAAAGCCTACACCGATTGGGTGTGAAAAAAATCGTCATGCTCACGGGTGATCAAAAAGCGGTCGCCCACGCCATCGCTGAAGAAGCAGGCGTGGACGAGGTGCTCGCCGAGTTGCTGCCGGAGGGCAAAGTCGCCGCGATCCGTGAGCTCAAAAAGCAGGGCCGCGTTTTAATGGTCGGGGATGGAGTGAACGATGCCCCGGCGCTTGCTTGCGCGGACATCGGCGTTGCCATGGGTGCGGCGGGAACCGATATCGCCATGGAAACGGCTGATGTGGTTTTAATGGGCGACAAACTGGAGAATATCTCGATCCTCCTAGCCATCGCTCGTCACGCTCGACGTGTTCTTTGGCAAAATCTGGTTTTTGCGAGTTCGGTGATCCTCCTTCTTCTCGTTGCTGCTTTTGGTATCCACTTACCCTTGCCGATGGGCGTCGTCGGACATGAAGGAAGCACGGTGTTGGTTTGTCTCAACGGACTGCGCCTTCTCATCTATAGACCGAAATTTTAATCGCTCACCGACGGCTCGCTTCCCGTTTTTACAAATCCTATTGCTCAGGACTCATCAACGCAGCTGCTCGGCATTTGAGGCGGAAGAGGAGCGAACCATCATCGAAAGCGCGAAGGTTCTCTGGCCGACTGCGATCGAAATCCGCGAGAAACATGGCTTCCACATCGGACGCGAAGTTTTTATCCTGAATCGCGGCCGAGAGTTCGAAGTTCAACATGAATGAACGGTAGTCCAGATTGATCGATCCCACGATGGCAACATCATTATCGGCGAGGAGAACCTTCTGGTGCATGAAGCCCGGTTGGTAGCGCCAAACCTTCACTCCCGCCTCTCGGAGCTTGGGATAGTAAGTAAAAGAAGATAACCACGGCAGTAGGTGGTCGGCCATTTTTGGCAGGATGATGCGCACATCCACCCCGCGAATCGCCGCATGGCAGATCGCATAGAACAGCGGGCTGGACGGAACAAAATAGGGACTTGCGATCCAGAGTCGCTCCGTCGCGCAATGGATCGCAGAAAGATAGACGGCCGTGCAGGTGCTCCAACTCTCGGACGGACCGGTGGCGACCGGAAAAACCGACGCCGAATGTCTAGGCGTGAGCGATGGGGGACGCAGTCGATACTCGGGCACTTCACGAGTGACGTAGTTCCAATCCTCTAAGAAAGTGAGTTGAAACCCTGCTACTGCGGGCCCATCAATTCGGACATGAGTGTCACGCCAGGGACCAAAGCGCCGACTATGCCCCATGTATTCGTCGCCCACATTTAGCCCGCCGAGAAAGGCGACTCGGGCATCAACGATGACCAGTTTGCGATGATTACGAAAATTGATCTGAAAGCGTCGACCAAATTGGCGGTTGGTGACAAAGGCCTCGACGGCAATGCCTGCCTGTCGAAGTCGGTTCGGCCATGATACAGGAAGCGTCTTGGATCCCACTTGGTCATAAAGCACTCGGCATTTGACCCCACGCCCTGCCGCGGCAAGAAGCTTCTCAGCTAAAGCGCGCCCGAGCAGGTCATCGTGGATAATGAAAAATTGTATCCAGATCGATTCCTCCGCAGCGTCAATCGCTTCAAATATCGCCTCGAATGTGGCGTGCCCATCCACCAAAAGCCTCACATCGTTTTTGCTGGTAGCTGGGAGGCGCGTTAGATTTCTCGCCATTCGCTCGGGTTCCGCAAAGTCTCCGGTGAAAAGAACTCGATATCCATCGAGATAGCGGACGATCGCATGGAGCGCTTCATCCAAGGCTTTTACCCCATCTTTGCCTGCTCGCGTATAGCCTGCAAAACGTGATTCTCCGAAGACGAGAAATAGAGGAATCCCAATAAAGGGGAGAAACACCAAGACACCCGCCCAAGCGAGCGCGGACTGAGGGGTTCTCGCCATCAAGATCGCCCGCATCGCAAGCAAAATACCCACAACCTCAATGCAAATTGTCAGGATGGCGTATATGGGCGAGAGATAAGACACAGTTTAAAAGCAGAGATCCAAACGGGTTAACTTGGGTACGCTTGGCACAAAAATCACCACGCGCCTTACGGCATCATGCGCATTTTTTGGGCTCTTCGGTTAATAAATCCCTAATCGCTTCCAGCATCATCCGAGAGTTGCATGGCTTGGCCAATACTTTATCCGCTCCGAGGGATTCGAGCTGCCCGCTATTGGATGCCATGCTGATGCCGCTGGTGAGAATCACTTTTGCCGAAGGGGATATGTTCCTGAGTTGACTAATCATATCTACGCCGCCCATGCCAGGCATCGACATATCTGTCACAACTACGGATATTTTTTCTTGGTTCGCTATGTAGGAATCCAAACCTTTCTCGCCATCCAAAGCCGTGAGCACACGATATCCAGCTTTTTCGAGCGAGCGTTGCATGACTTTGAGAACGCTCGGTTCGTCGTCCACAAGAAGCACCGTTTCGCCATTCCCCGCAAACTCCCTAAACGGGGCAACTGGGGCAGGAACAGCGGACGCTTGCGACGAGGCTTGGGCGGCAGGAAGGTAAATCTCGAACGTTGTTCCTCTTCCCTCCACGCTCTCCAGCAAAAGAAACCCTCCATGTCCACGGACGATTCCTAGGACCGTCGCTAAACCGATGCCTGTTCCTTTTTCTGGTCCTTTGGTTGTAAAAAAAGGCTCGAAGATTTTATCACGCACGGATTGAGGGATTCCAGACCCCGTATCACTCACGCTAATGCGGACAAACTGCCCTTTTTTTGCCGTTGGATTTCTTTGAACAAATTCCTGATCAATATCGACATTGCCGACCCTCAACGCCAGGAGACCGCCACCAGGCATCGCGTCACGCGCGTTCACGCAAAGATTCAGTAAAATTTGCTTAATCTGCGTGGCATTCGCCTGAACAGGATTTACCCCACCAGCAAGATCGCTCTGGATTTGAATGGACTTGGGGAAGGCGTGCTGAACGAAACCAGCGATGTCTTCAACAATCTCGCCTAGCGAAATCTCTGTCATTCCGCCCCCACCTCCTAAAGTGAAGTTCAATATTTGTTGAACAAACTCTGTGGCCCTCCGGAGGTTTGCGTCCACGACTTGGAGCAAATCTTGGCTATCCGAATCAAGGAGCCTCCCACGTATGAGATCCATAGCCATCGCCGTAGGTTGGAGCGTATTATTGAGGTCATGCGCAATCCCGCCGGCGAGTTCCCCAATGCATTCCTGCCGCTGGGCACGCAGTCGCTCCTCCTCCATTCGCTTGGAGTCGGCGGTGTCCGTATTGATGATGAGGATGGTCATTCCCTCGCTTTTTTGGGCAGGCAAAAGAACCCAGCGACTTTGCACCTCTATCGCTCTACCGTCTGCTGCAGATTGCTGGAGTTTCCCAGCCCACTCGCCTTTTTGAAGCGTGATCTGCTCGGCTTGATTTAACTTCTCTTTTTCCAAACAGAATCCGGCAGGCAATGGTCGGCCCAAAATGTCTGATGCCAAGACTCCGTAAATGGCCTCCGCGCCAGTATTCCAAAGAATCACAAGCCCATCAGCATTCCGAATCGCGATAGCCTCGGGGCTTTTTTCAAAATGAGCGGGCTCAAAGTCGCCAATGTTTTCCATTTTTACTCCGGCAACGGAAGGTGGACGGAAAAACGCGGCGTGTTCACTTGGTCCGTTGGTGTCTTCTATTCTATGGGGAGGTGATTTTGGCATTCCAGTTTCTGAGCGGGTCAAGCTACGCAAAACACAAAAATGCGTCAACCGAAGAGAAACCCTTGGTGGCCCTTTGGCGTTTTAGAAACTTGATCCCCTTTTTCACGCGTGTAGCTTTTCTAACATGTCGGCTCGGTTGTTCATTTTGGTTGTCCTCCTGTTTGCTGGAAAAGCGTCTTCTGGCCTTGCAGAGGAATCGTCATTGAAGACTCCGTCGACCCAGACCGCGGAGTTCAAATCGGCGGGCGAGTTTTTTGACGCTATCGACAAGCAATTCCAGCCAAATTGGTCTCAAATCGTCCACCCTCCCGTCGCCCCGAGTTCTCCCGCGCGAGAAGCTCTCTCTCTTCAGCTGGGCGTTCTTGTCACAGATGCCTTTGCGGCAATTCAAGCCAACAACGGACAAGGTGTCAAAAATACCACTCACGAGATCACCGCCCTCACCAGAAAACTCAATCTCGACCAAATCATCTTAGCTCGAAATAAGAGTATCAGTGACTTCGCGGATAAGGGATCGTGGAGTGAACTGCAACTTGAAATAAATGCGGCTCAAAAAGATATCATTCAAGGCATGCAACGGCAGAATGACCGCGACCTGATTGTTTTTCTCCTTGCTGGCTCATGGATACGCCAAATAGACATCGCTGCCGAGCTCGCCACAGCGAATCCGAAACCTGAATGGACCGCCCTTTTAGTCCAACCTTCGAGCGCTGACGAACTGCTCGCTGGTTTTGACATCCTTCCTGAATCCACTCGCAAGGGGAAACTCGCCCTCATGCTTGTCCAAGGAATCCTTGCCGCTAGGGATACCATGTTAAAAACTTCCAGTGGCGCACTCCCAGATTCCGCAATTAAAGAACTGGCCTCCACCATGGCCGACATCCTACATCATCTACACGCCCCCACCCCCCGTCCTTAACCACATTTTCCCCCGCCCTCACCACGAAAGGTGACAAGATGATCCTTTCTATGATAAAAAATCCCACACCCTTAACGATATGACATCCGCCACCGCCGAGAAACTCCACAGCCCACAGGTGCGTCAATTTTCCGTTTTCCTTCAAAACAAAGTCGGCGCCCTCCTCGAAGTCGTCCGCCTACTGGATGACAACAACATCGTCGTTCTTGCCCTGAGCATCGCGGAATCTTCCGAGTCCGCAATCGGTCGCATGATCGTCAGTGACCCGGACCGCGCGAGCGAACTTTTCAATGAGCGCGACATTCCCCATAGCGAATGCGCTTTGATGGTGGTCGAGATGGACGAAGGCGCTGGCGACCTTTCACGAGTCCTCGCCGCTTTGCTCATGGCCGAAGTGAATATCCACTTCAGCTACCCTCTCCTTGTTCGTCCACGCGGGCGCGCCGTTCTGGCTTTGCATTTAGACGACATCGAATGCGCGTCTTCCGTCCTACGCGGGGAGGGATTCTATCTCCTGAGCCAAGGCGACCTTTCACGCTGATCCATGGGGCAAGACGCCACGCCGGCTCACGCCCGATCCACCCGCATTCTTTTTGGGTTGGTCTTTGGTCTGGCTCTCGGATTGCTCGCCGGCGGACTCATTCCGGAATCCTCTCAGCCGCAGCTATCGTGGTGGATCGATCAGGTGGTGCAGCCTGCAGGCCGTGTGTTTTTGCGTATCATCTTTATGGTGGTCGTGCCGCTTATTCTTTCCGCCATCGTCCTAGGAACCATGGAAATGGGCGACCTTCGCACGCTTGGCCGTGTGGGAACGCGAACACTGCTATTAACGCTTCTTCTCTCGACATTGAGCGTGGGCATCGCGCTCGCTTTGGTCAACACCCTCTCCCCTGGAACAGCTATGCCGGAGTCGAGTCGACAGGCTCTGATTTCGACTTATGGTGGCGCCTCCCGCACCAGCATCGAGCGAGGTACACGAAGCCAACCTGTAGCCACCACGCTTCTAAACTTTATTCCGGAAAATCCCCTCGCCGAGGCGGTCAACTCCTTCAACCCTGAAAATACGGGTGGCGGACTGATGGCCGTGATGGTCTTCAGCCTCTTTGTTGGATTTGCGATGACGGTCGCCCCGCGCGAAAAAACTCTTGTTTTGCGTGGTTTTTTTGAAGGGATGTTCGAAGTGTCGATGGTCATCATTGGATTTGCCCTCAGGCTCGCTCCGTATGGCGTAGCCTGCCTTGGCTTTGCCGTGGCGGCGCGCTTGGGATTCGATCTTTTCAGAACGTTGGGATTTTATACCGGCGTGGTTTTACTGGGTCTGGCGCTACAACAGTTCGTTGTCTATCCAGCCGTTCTCAGGTTCACCGGTCACTCTCCGCTGGCGTTTTTTCGTGGAGCTAAGGAGGCGATCGTCACGGCCTTCAGCACATCCTCCAGCAACGCCACACTGCCGGTATCGCTGCGCGTGGCGGAACAGGATCTCAAAATCCCTCCGCGCATCGCGCGATTTGTCCTCACCGTCGGTGCCAGCGCGAACCAGAATGGAACCGCCCTCTACGAAGGAGTTACCGTTCTTTTTCTTGCCCAAGTATTCGGTGTTGAATTGTCACTCACACAACAAGTCGTTGTGGCTCTCATGTGCATTATGGCTGGCATCGGGACAGCGGGCGTCCCTGGAGGCTCACTGCCACTCGTGGTCGGCGTGCTCCTTTCCATCAATGTTCCAGCCGAGGCCATCGCTATCATTCTTGGGATCGACCGATTTTTAGACATGTGCCGCACAGCACTGAATGTGACCGGCGATCTCGTGATCGCGACCGTGGTCTCGCCAGAATCACTTCCATCAAAGGCATGAAACGATTTCTCCTCATCGACATTAGCAACAGCTTCACAAAGGTCGCTTTGGCTCATGGCGAAAAGATCGGGCGTGTTCACCGCCTGCCCACACCCACGCTTGCGGCCCAGGATCTTCAAAAAATTGCCTCTTCCAAAGTTTTTGACGGCGTCATTCTTTCTTCGGTCGTTCCCTACAAAAACAAGGTTGTCCTAAAAACTTTCCCGCAAGCCTGCGTGATCGCTCCTCATCTCGATCTCGGTGTTGGCATCGATTACCCTGACCCCAGCGCCATTGGTGCTGATCGCTTGGCGAATGCCGCGGGCTGTGTGGCTCACCATGGTTTTCCTGCGATCGTTGTGGATTTCGGAACAGCGGTAACCTTTGATGTGATTTCCTCCGATGGCTCCTACATTGGCGGGGTGATTGCACCAGGGCTTGGCGCAATGACAAACTATCTTCACGACCGCACCGCCCTTCTCCCGCTCATTCGGTTGAGGGAACCGCGCAGCGTCGTTGGACGCTCCACGAAAGACGCCATGCTCTCGGGCTCCATCCACGGCTATCGCGGACTGGTCAAAAATATTCTTAAAAAAATCCAGGAGGAGAAATTTCCACTCACCCGCCTCCATCTCATAGCGACCGGAGGGGACGCGGAACTCATCGCTTC
>CAMBAQ010000016.1 GCA_945863785.1 Chthoniobacter flavus | reverse complement strand
TATCTCAACATGCAGCAATTCGAAAGCTTCCGCGCCTCGTCGCTCTATTGTCAAAAGTGCAGCAAAGCCATGCCTGTCCGTGAAAAGCTCCTGCTCGTTCTGCCGGACAAGGAGATCTACGATTACCTCTGCACCGGTTGCGCCTCGTCGCTCGGTCAACGCGAGGTCACGGAGGGCGAGTTGATGGTCTCTCGCGCTTCGCGGGGGAACTCGAACGCGTCACGGTTTCTCATTTGATCCCATGCGTATTGTTTTTTGTGGCACGGGGGACATCGGCACGCCGGCTTTGAGGGCGCTGCTCGACTCCCAAAAACACGAGGTCTGCGCGGTGATCACCCAGCCAGACAAACCCGCCGGGCGCGACATGAAGCCGCGGGCTTCCGCGATCAAGCTTCTTGCGCTCGAGAGAGGGATTCCCGTTGAGCAACCCGTCCGCCTTCGGAGCCAAGAATCCGTGGCCGCCCTCCGGGCATGGAATCCCGATGTTGTGGTGGTCGTGGCCTATGGTCAGCTTTTGTCCCCAGAGGTGTTGGCCATTCCAAAGCTAGCCTGCCTGAATCTCCACGCCTCTCTCCTTCCGCGCCACCGGGGAGCTTCTCCGATCCAAGCGGCGATTCTGGCGGGCGATGCCGACACGGGCATTACGGTCATGTATATGGACGAGGGACTCGATACGGGAGATATTCTTCTGGAAGAACGCTTCGCCATTCAGCCTACGGAAACGGCCGGCGAGCTTCACGACCGCCTCGCAAGCGTGGCAGCACCGGCCCTTTTCCGCGCCCTCGATCTCCTCGAATCCGGCAAGGCGCCACGGAGTCCTCAAGACCCTGCTCTGGCCACTCATGCTTCGAAGATGAAAAAAACCGACGGCTGGCTCGACTGGCAGCAGCCCGCCGCGAAGCTCGCTTTGCGTGTTCGTGCGATGTCACCATGGCCCGGAGCTTATGCACGCTGGGGTGGTCACCTCCTAAAAATCCACGAAGCCACCGCCGGCGAGGCCAGCGGCGCGGCGGGTGAAATCCTAGAATCTGGAAACGACGGGCTTCTCGTGGCTGCGGGGACCGGTTCACTGAGGCTGATCACGGTCCAACTCGAGGGACGCAAGCGCCTGAATGCGGGGGAACTTTTGCGGGGATTTCCGATGCCGGTCGGAACGGCTTTTGATTTGTCCTTCCCTCCAGCCGCCTGATGCGGTTTGATAGTCAGCAATTTCGCATGTCTCAACCATCTCCAGTTCGCTACAAACGGGTCGTTCTCAAACTCAGCGGCGAGGTTCTACGTGAGCCGGGCAGCCGCGATAGTATCCATCCTGAAATCGTCGCGCGCATCGCCACGCAGGTCGCCGAGGCCCAGAAACTGGGCGTCGAGTTGGCCATCGTCATCGGCGGCGGCAACATCTGGCGCGGCCTCGCAGCTAGTCATCGTGGGATGGATCGCACCACAGCAGACTACATGGGAATGCTGGCCACAGTCATCAACGGCCTCGCCCTCATGAGCGCGCTCGAGGCGCAAGGCGTTCCGGTGCGCGTGCAGACCGCCATCGAAATGCAGAATGTTGCCGAGCCATTCATTCTCCGTCGTGCCACCCGGCATTTGGAACTTGGTCGCGTCGTCATCTTCGTGGCCGGAACAGGCAACCCGTTTTTCTCGACCGACACGACCGCCGCCCTGCGTGCCGCCGAGATCGGGGCCCAAGTGATCCTCAAAGCGACCAAGGTCGACGGCATCTACGATTCCGATCCCGTTAAAAACCCAGACGCCAAGCGATTCTCCCACATCACGTACACGGAAGCCCTCTCGCGCCGCTTGGCAGTGATGGACTCCACCGCGTTCAGCCTCTGCATGGACAACAAAATGCCCATCATTGTTTTTGACATGAACAAGCCCGATAATATTCGCCTTGCGATTACCGGCGAGACCGTTGGGACGCTCGTCTCCGACAAACCAGAATCTACACTATGACACTCGAAGAAATCCTTTTTGAAGCGGAAGAAAGCATGGAAAAAGCCGTGGAATTCATGGCGCATGAATTTCTCTCGATCCGCACAGGTAAAGCATCTCCGGCCCTTGTGGAAAATCTGGACGTCCACGTGCAAAGCTACGGCAGCTCGATGAAGCTCAAGCAACTCGCGCTCATCACCTCTCCGGAACCCCGCCTACTCGTCATTCAACCCTTCGACGCTTCGACCACGCGCGACATCGAACGCGCGATCAACGAATCCCGCATCGGCATCACTCCAGCCGCTGATGGCAAGGTGATCCGACTGCCGATTCCCGAGCTTTCCGAAGAACGTCGTCGCGAGTTGACCCGCACGGTGAAAGGCATCGCGGAAGATGCCCGAGTCCGCGTGCGCGCCTGCCGCCGTACCGCTATCGAAAACGCCAAGAAGCTCGAGAAGGATGCCAAAATCTCCGAGGATGAACTGACCGACTCCGAGGCTCAGGTCCAGAAGCTCACAGACAAAGCCGTCGCCGACATCGAGAAGGTTGTCGGTGCTAAGGAAGCGGAGTTGATGAAAGTATGAAAAAGTTTCTTTTGCTCGTGGGCCTCGCCCTTCTTCTTGGAAGCCCGCTCCGCGCCGAGGTGCCACGGCCCTCGCCGGACTTCGAGTGGGTGGACTCCACCGGCTCGGCCAAAAAATCCAAAGACCTTCGCGGTCATCCGCTCGTCCTCGTTGTCGCTCCATCGCCGACCAATCGGACCTTCCGCGCGCAGGTCGCCCAGTTGCAAAAAATCTATGAGCGCTTCGCGGCGGAAGAAACTCTCTGCATCGCGGCGTTTTCTTCAGAGCCCGGTGTCATCCGCTCGAATATCCCGTTCCTCACCGTTCCAAATGGGGCGGCCACCGCGTCGGCCTACGATGCCGCGAGCGGATTCGCCATCGCCATCATAGGACAAGATGGTAACCTCGATTACATAAGCAATCGGGTGGTTCCAGCCCAACGCATTTTCGATATCATCGACAATTCCTATGCGAAGCAAATGAAGCTTCGTCGCAAGTGATTTTACTCCATTTTTAAAGACATGACTTTTCAAGACCGCATCAACCAAGACATCAAAGCTGCCATGCTCGCTCGCGAGGCGGCCAAACTCGGCGTTCTCCGCATGCTCAAGAGCGCGTTGATGAATTCTGCCATCGAGAAACACGGCGCCGGCGGTGCTCTCGATGACACTGATGCTCTCGCCATCGTTCGCAAGGAAGTCAAAAAACGTCAGGATTCCGTCGAGGCCTTTGAAAAGGGCGGACGCCCCGAAATGGCAGCGACCGAGAAGGACGAGATCACGATTCTCAATACCTACCTCCCGCAGCCCCTTTCCGCCGAGGAACTCAGCGCGCTTGTTCAGGCCGCCATTGCTGAAGCCGGCGCCACCTCCCGCAAGGAAATGGGCGCCGTGATGAAGATCGTCAACGCGAATGCCGATGGCCGCGTCGATGGTCGCACGCTCAGCTCGGAAGTACAAAAACAACTCGGCGCTTAAGCCGTTCCTAGGCCCCTGCCGTTATGACGATGTCCACGCAGCGCAAGCAATTTCCGTTTACTGAGTTCGAACCCCGCTGGCAGCAGCATTGGCTTTCCACCGGTGCTTTCCGCGCGGAAAACCCAGGCTCACCCGGCTTCGACGCCGCGCGTCCGAAATACTACATTCTCGACATGTTCCCGTATCCCAGTGGAGACGGGCTCCATGTTGGCCATGTGGAAGGTTACACGGCCACGGACATTCTCGCCCGCTTCCACCGCATGCAGGGCTACAACGTGCTTCACCCGATGGGTTGGGATGCGTTCGGGCTGCCCGCTGAGCAATACGCCATCAAAACCGGTCAGCATCCGCGCGTCACCACGGCCCGCAATATTGATAATTTTCGCCGCCAACTCCAAGCGGTCGGCTTCAGCTACGACTGGGATCGCGAGGTCAGCACGACCGATCCGCGCTATTTCCAGTGGACCCAGTGGATTTTTCTCCAGCTTTACAATGCGTGGTTCAACCCGACCACGAACCGCGCGGAACCCATCGCCACCTACACTGGCGACGACGCGGATTCCGTCCGTCTCGCTTATGTCGCCGAAATGCCAGTCAACTGGTGCCCGGAACTCGGTACCGTTCTGGCCAACGAAGAAGTCGTAGATGGCAAGAGCGAGGTCGGTGGCTTTCCGGTCGAACGGCGTCCTCTCCGCCAGTGGATGCTCCGCATCACGGCCTTTGCCGACCGCCTAATCGAGGGCTTGGACGGTCTCGATTGGCCTGAAGGCATCAAGCTTCTTCAAAAAAACTGGATCGGCCGCAGTGAAGGTGCCGAGGTTGCTTTTTCCATCGAGGGCAGCGAAGAAACAATCACCGTTTTCACCACGCGCCCGGACACGCTTTTTGGCGCGACCTACATGATCCTCGCTCCCGAGCATCCGCTTGTATCGAGCATCACAACACTAGCGTGCAAAGATGCCGTCGAAAAATACCGCACCGCTGTGGCGTGCAAAAGCGACCTCGATCGCACGGATCTCGCAAAAGACAAAAGCGGCGTTTTTACCGGTGCTCTGGCCATCAATCCCGTCAACGGCGAGAAAATCCCTGTTTGGATCGCCGACTACGTTCTCATGGGCTACGGCACCGGAGCGATCATGGCCGTTCCCGCACATGACGAGCGGGACTTCGAATTTGCGACGAAATTCCAATTGCCCATCCGCGAGGTTGTAAAAAAAGAGGGGGACATTTCCCCCTGCTTCTCCGGCGAAGGTGTGGTTGTTAATTCCGACTTCCTTGATGGCATGGGGACCGCTCAGGCCAAGCAGAAGATCATCGCTTGGTTGGAGGAAAAAGGGCTCGGTCGCGGAACAGTGAATTTCAAACTGCGCGACTGGCTATTTTCGCGTCAACGCTACTGGGGCGAGCCATTCCCTATCGTCTGGGAGAATGGTCACCATCGTGCTCTCAGCGCCGCCGACCTGCCAGTGATCCAGCCGGACATGGAGGATTTCAAACCCACAGGAACTCCAGAGCCTCCACTCAGCAAGGCCACGGATTGGGTTCGCTATTCCGAGACCGCCCGCCGCGAGACGAATACCATGCCGCAGTGGGCGGGATCCTGTTGGTATTACCTCCGCTTCTGTGATCCGAAAAATGCCAACCGCTTTCTTGGTGAAGCTGCTGATCAATATTGGATGGGCAAGGAAGGAAAGCCCGGTGGTGTGGATCTCTATGTCGGCGGCACGGAACACGCTGTTCTGCATCTCCTCTACGCGCGCTTCTGGCACAAGGTCCTCTTTGACCTCGGTCATGTCACCACACCCGAACCCTTTCAGCGCCTTGTTAACCAAGGTATGATCCTTGGGCCGGACGGACAGAAAATGTCAAAGAGCCGTGGCAATGTGGTGACTCCGGATAGCGTGATTTCTGAATACGGTGCCGATTCTCTTCGCCTCTACGAAATGTTCATGGGCCCTCTCGAGCAAATGAAGCCGTGGAGCATCAAGGGCGTTGAGGGCGTTTATCGCTTTCTCGGTCGCGTGTGGCGCATGGCCATGGAAGAAAACCAGGAAGGCACATGGGTTGTCTCAACCGATCTCGCCGAGATCCCGCTGACATCAGCTCAACTCCGCGTTGCCCATGCCACAATTAAAAAAGTGACCTCCGATATCCGGGATCTCGCATTCAACACAGCGATTTCGCAGATGATGGTTTTCACGAACGAGTTTGTGAACGCGAAGCCTCGCCCGATCGAAGCATTGCGCATTTTGCTCCCGCTCCTCAGTCCGTTCGCGCCTCACATCGCAGAAGAACTCTGGCAACGACTCGGTTTCCCAGGCCAAGCGTCCACTCACCCATGGCCAGTTCACGACGAAGCCTGCTTGGTGGAAAACGAGATCGAGTTGGTCGTTCAGGTGAACGGAAAGGTGCGCGAACGCCTCACTGTTTCCAAGAAGGCCACAACCGAGGAAATCGAGCAGGCCGCCCGCACCAGCGCGAAGGTTCTCGAAGCTACTGCCGGACTGGCCATCGTGAAGGTGATCGTTGTTCCCGGAAAGCTCGTGAATATCGTCGCCAAATAATCGGATGCGGACGAGTGATCAGAAAGGGTCACCCTTCTTCGCATTCGGTAAAACAGCATGGTTTCGGGCTTGGAGTGGAGTAGTTTGCTTAACCAACAACCGATGAAACTGCACAATGCGACCGCTCAGATCTTCGTGCCAGACGATCAGCCTGTGGGAACAGCGCTCGAACGCATCACGCACCTCGGGATCGGCGCTCATCAAGACGATCTCGAGTTTATGGCGTTCCACGGCATTCTCGAATGCTTTGACCGCGACGACAAATGGTTCGGTGGTGTGACTTGCACCAATGGTTCTGGTAGCGCCCGCACGGGCCCGTATGCCGATTGCACCGACGAGCAAATGATGGATATTCGTCGGAAGGAGCAGAACACGGCAGCGGTCATTGGTCAGTACGCAGCGATGATCCACCTCGACTATTCCAGCAACGCCGTTAAGAGCGCTACGGATCAGGCGCTCAAGAATGACTTGAAGTCCATCCTTGCAGCGAGCAACCCCGAAGTGATTTACACACACAATCCTGCGGACAAACATGACGCGCACATTGGCGTTGTGATTGCGGCGTTACAGGCGATGCGCGAAATGCCGCCCGAACTTCGCCCAAAAAAAGTCATCGGGTGCGAAGTTTGGCGCAACCTCGACTGGATGCTCGACTCGGAGAAGGTCGCTATGGACGTGAGCGGAGGCGACACTCTTGCGGCAGCGCTCAACGGGGCGTTTGATTCGCAAATCTCTGGCGGCAAACGTTACGACCTCGCCACGCTTGGTCGGCGCGCCGCGAACGCCACGTTCTTCGAATCGCACTCAACCGACAAAACCACGCAGCTCATTTTCGGCATAGATCTCACACCCTTGGTTGCGGATGAAAAAAAGGACATCGTCGCCTTTGTTTGCGATGGCATTGATCGGTTCAAAGCTGACGTGCGCCAGAAACTCACCCAGAGATTGGCGCAGGAATAATCGAAATCATCATCCCACTCACGCCTGCTGCGGAGGGGCGATCAGAACGGATCGTCTTTCGGAGCGGCCGCTGAGGTGACGTCCCATTGCTCAAAAAGCACTTCCGGCACTTCGGTGAGGAAGCGCGAAGGGCGTTGGAACACTTCGCCGTAGCCCGCACCCAGCCGCATCTCGGGGTAGGTGACATAGAGTTCGTCCATGCAGCGGGTGATGCCGACATAGAAAAGCCGACGTTCCTCCTCGATGCCAGCAGGCTCCTCAAGGCTTCGGCTGCTGGGGAACATTCCGTCCGCGAGCCAAATCAAAAAGACCACCTTCCACTCCAAGCCCTTGGCCTGATGCAATGTCGAGAGAGTAATTTTTTCCTGCTCCGCTGCACCATGAAAGGCTTCGGAGGTCTCTAGGCCGCTGAGTAAGGAAAGCTGAGAGAGAAATTCCTCGGTCGTCTCAAACTGCTGGGCAAAATTCTGGAGCGTTTCGAGATCCTGCCGCCGTGCTTCGAAGTTGGCGAAGTTTTCTTTCATGAAATCTTCGTAAACCGCAAAAAGCACACACCCGATCATGTTCGAGGGCTTGAGTGGGGCGCCTTCGGGAACGAGATCGCAGAGCGTGCAGAGGAGGTGGTCCCACGCTTTCTGAGATTTTGCAGGAACTTTAAATCCACGAAGGGCTGTGAAGTTGGTCGTTCCAGCGAGGGCGTCGGAGGTTCGCTGCCAGAGACTCTCGGCGGTTTTTCCTCCGATGCCGGGCAGAAGTCGAGCCATGCGTTTGAAGGCAGTTTCATCGCGGGGATTGATTGTGAGCTTGAGAAAAGCGGCGACATCTTTGATGTGCGCCTGCTCGAAGAAGCGCAATCCGCTCGTGATGGAAAATGGGATTCCACGTTTAGTGAACTCCAACTGCACTTCCATCGAGTGGTAATGGGCTCGGTAGAGCACCGCCATCTCCTCAAGAGCGATCCCTTCATCGAGAAGTTCCATCACGCGTTGCGCCACAAAGGCCGCTTGCTGCGTATTCGTGGGCAGTGCGACCAAGGCTGGCTTCACTGGGTGGGCCTTTCTGACCGGAGCGAGATTTTTTGGGAATTGCTTCTCGTTGCCGAGAATCGACGCGTTGGCGAGGTTCAGAACCTCAGGGACGCTGCGGTAATTCGTCTCGATCTTATAAACTTTCGCTCCCGGATGCGTCTCGGGAAAGCGGAGGATATTTTCAAAATTCGCCCCCCGCCACGAGTAGATGCTCTGGGCATCGTCGCCGACGACCATCACATTCCCGTGACGCGAGGCGAGGCCGTCCACGAGGCCGCTCTGGAGGAGGTTCGTATCCTGATACTCATCGACAAGGATGTGGCGAAACTGGTCCTGATAGCGGGCGGCGATTTCGGGATTGGTGAGAAAAAGCTCGAGTGTTTTGGAAAGCAAGTCGTCGAAGTCCATCGAGTTGGCCTCTTTTTTACGGGCTTCGTATTGGCCTTGGACTCGCTCGATGTCGGCAGCCAGCGGTATGAAGTAGCGGTATTTCACCGCCAGAACCTTCGATATGGGCGAGCCGGTGTTGATCGAAAAGCTGAAAATGTCGGAGAGAACGCCAGCCTTAGGAAAACGTTTGTTCGTCGTCACAACCCCATCCTTGGCGAGCACGGAAGCGATCATGTCCTCCGAATCCTCCCGATCCATGATGGAAAATCCTTCGCGGAATCCGACCCCCTCGGGGTGGCGGCGGAGGATGCGGTTGCCGATCGAGTGGAAGGTTCCATTCCAGATCCCATCGCCCGCGCCGGGTAGAAGATCGCGGACGCGCTCAATCATCTCCTTTGCGGCTTTGTTCGTGAAAGTGAGAAGCAGGATCGAACTCGGGGGAACTCCCTGCTCGAGTAACCAAGCCACACGGTAAGTGAGTGTGCGGGTTTTTCCGCTGCCGGCTCCCGCAATTACGAGCGAAGCACCAGGGGGAGACTGTACCGCGGCGAGTTGCTGCTCGTTGAGTGCGGCAGCAAAATCAATGCTGCCTGCCGTCGCCGGCGTGTGGAGTGTGTAAGAACGGGCCACGCGGATTATTCCGAGGCCACCCTCAGCGAGCTCATTTGGGAACTGGAGAGCCCCAGTCCGTAGGCAAGGAGGCGAGCCGATTCCTCAGCGATCCGCGCTTTGGTCGAACCTAGCACGACGGCGATCACATCGCGACCTTTGTAGGATCCGCTTGAGATCAAGCAATGCCCAGCGAGATCGGTGTATCCGGTTTTCATTCCATTGCAGAACGAGTAGGTGCGCAGAACGCGGTTGGTATTTCGAAGTGGAACGACCTTGCCCGTCGCGTAGCGGAATTCGTAGTTTCGGGTTTTCATAATTTCGCGCAGCGTCGGGTTGCGGTAGGCGGCGCGAGCCACGCGGGACATGTCACGAGCCGTCGAATACTGCCCGCTTGCAGGAAGACCATTCGGATTGAGGAAATTCGACGAGGTGCCTCCCAGTTCCTTCATTCGGCGGGTCATTCGCTCGGCAAACGAACTAATGTCTCCGGAATTGTCGCGGGCGAGAACCCTCGCAACATCGTTGGCACTTTTGACAAGAAGGGCAGTGAGGAGTTGGGTGCGCGTGTAGGCCTGGCCTGGCTTGAGATAAAGTTTTGTAGGATCGCAATTGGTATCCACTTCAGCAACTTTGACGCTCTCGGAGAGCTTGCCGGTTTCCGCAACAATTAAGGCCGTGAGCAGTTTTTGCGTGCTCGCGACCGGACGTTGGGCGGTGTCGTTTTTTTTGTAAAGAACCTCACCGGAGTTCGCATCAAGAAGGATGGCCGATTTCGCGCTGACCACTGGCGGTGCGGCAGCCTGAAGGCTGGAAATGGCTAGAAGGCTGAGAAGGGCGATTGTGGAGTGGATCTTGCGAATGATCATGCGCGGCAGATTAGGGTTTGGGTGTTGTGGATTTGAATACTTTTTCCATCGCCTCATCTTTCTCGAGGCCGAGTTCACGGGCTTTGAAATAATGGCGACGGGCAAGTTCGATGGCGGGAGGTTTTTCCTGGAGGTAAAAAACGGCGAGATTGTAATGGGCATCGGTGTACGAGGGATCGAGCTCCACCGCGCGGCGAAGCTCGGTCTGAGCCCCGTCGATCCACCCACGGCGGCCGATGACCACGCCTAGAAAGTTTCGAGTGCGGGAACTTTTGGGATCATACAGCGCCGCTTGCGAAAGCGCCGCGAGGGCGGCGTCGGAACGATCCTCGTCCATATACATCATGCCCAGTGCCAACCAGGCAGGAGCAGTTTCCAGCCGGATGGAGATGGCTTTTTTGAGCGTCTCCTCGGCCTTGGCTTTGTTGCCGAGAGCGGATTCCACCATGCCGAGATTCACGAGGCCCATGAGATTCGACGCATCGAGCTTCAAAACACGCTCATAGGCTTTGCGAGCGATAGCGTAGTCCTTCTTTTCATAGGCGGCATTGCCTTCCGCGACAGCATCCGAAAGGGCCTGCGGAACAAATTCCTTGGGCGGCGGAGCAGCGTGAATCAAGCCACCCATTAGGCAAAGCCCTAGCAGCGAAACCCCGAGAGCATGACGAAAGAACTGCAGCGTCATTGCTCGGACAGCTCTTTGGAACGGCGGTCGGCAGCCATTACCGCTTCAATGAACGCAGCGCGAACGCCGCGGTTCTCCAGTTCAAGGAGCGCGGCGGCGGTGGTCCCAGCGGGACTCGTCACCATTTCACGCAAAATCGCGGGATGCTCGGCGGTTTCCCTCGCCAGTTCGGCAGCTCCAAGGATGGTTTGGACTGCGAGTGCCTGAGCGAGCTTGCGGGGAAGACCACAGGCGACGCCTCCATCCGAGAGGGCCTCCATGACGAGAAAAATATATGCAGGTCCGCTGCCGCTCAGCCCGGTAACAGCATCGAGATTTTTTTCGGCAACAGGATAAACCTCGCCGATACTCGAAAAAATCGCCGTGGCGTGTGCCTCATCCTCATTCGTCACATTGGAATCACAGGCGAACGCCGTGGCAGATCGTCCGACCATCGCGGCGGTATTGGGCATGGCGCGGATCACGCGGCAGCCGGGAGCCATCTCGCGGAGGGTGTCGATGCTCAAGCCTGCAGCAATGGAGATCAGAAGCTTGCCGGAAAGATGGCCCTCCGTTTGGGCAAGGGCCTTGGCGGCATCCTGAGGCTTTACGCAAAGGATTACTACAGGTGCGGCGGCCGCCACATCGGCATTGGATGTCAGGATTTGGACGGCTGTCGCATCGCTCAGGCTCTGCAGGAGATCGGGCTCAGGACAGGAGACAAAAATATCGGAGGCATCGCAGACCTTCCCGCGCAACATGCCTTGAATGATGGCGGATGCCATTTTACCAGCGCCGATAAATGCGTATTTCATTGCACGAAGGGTAAATCTCCCGGCGGTTTTTGCAAATTTTCTGTTCGAAATCTTGGAATCAATCGAGCGTACTAATTAGCCATTCCTGCATGGTCGCATAGATGTTAAGCTGGATAAGGGCGAACTCGCGTGGGTCATCGGGATCGCCTGGAGAACGTCCCATGTCCTTCTCGGTGAAATGGTGAATCTCGGCGAGAGCTAGGCGGGCTTGATTGAGTGCGCTTAGCCAGTGATCCATGTGTGGCGGGGGAATCACGAAGGAAGCTGTCCCATCGGACTTTTTTTTGCCGCGCCGGAGGTCGGCGTCCACCGCCTCGCGGGACGCCAGAAATTCGGTATAAAGTTCGGGCTGAATGTAGGCTTTCCAGTCCTGACAGACTTCGTCGGCCTCGTCGGCGGGCATAGGATAAAATCGGGCCTCCACATCGGGATCGGACGATTCAGCGGCCTTGGTGATTTGCTGGAGAATCTGGAAGAGGGGGGCCTCAATGCCTTCGAAGCTCAGCGTCCCGTTATCTAAAATTCGCACATTCACCATTACGATTGGGGGGCTTTTTCTAAAGTGGCCAGAAGGAGGTGGGAGTGCAGTTGCTGCACGTAGAGTTCGGCTTTCTCTCGCTCGCCAGTCCAGACGACGGATCGGCCGCTTTTATGGACTTCCATCATGTGTTTCTCCGCCTGCGTACGCGAAAATCCCAGCACACGGCGGAATATCAGCGTGACGTAACTCATCAGATTCACAGGGTCATTGTGAACCACCACATTCCACACAGGACCGAGGTCGTGCTTTTCCTTGGTTTTAAATTCGGGTGTGGCGATCGAGGACATAGCGGGGCTAGGCAGCGCAGAGACCGGGTTCGGAAGGTGGGATCGCTTGAATGCACGTCTCAACGCAGGTCCATAGGTCGGGGATCGTACTCGAGCGCAGTTCGACAAAAACAATCGCCGCTAGCACCAAGGGTTCCGGTAGATGAAAAACGGCCGCCCTCGCGGCAAAGACGACGGCCATGTGGCCTGGGCATTCTTCGCGATCGACGGCAGTCAGATAGCGTTCCAGAGCCGTCTCGCCGACTGGGGCCCGTGTCGAGCGAGCGATGAGGCGACCTGCGGCGCGGCTATTTTTTGCCAGCGGACCTGCGAGGTCGAGTTGCTTATCGGCAGCGGACAACTCGCGGAACCCGCGTTTGGCGGCCCTATAGGCGCTTCGCGCAGCGGGCGCAATATGTGGGACAAGAATCGCATCCCGCCATTGCTGGAGCTGATTTGAGATAGCCGGGTCGCCAGTGAATGTCACATGCCCTAGGGTATCCAAAGAAGGCGCGCAGAACCGAGCGATGCGAAATATCTCCGCTCGCGTCGCAAAGTCCGACGATTCCCCAGCCGTGTTCATGGGAGAACACTATCACTCCCTCTGGACAGATTTCAAGGAGCAGGCAATAGGGCCCAGACCGTCGCGGACGGAGTTTCTCCAAAAAAATCAGGGGGAGGGGGGACAATTTCGAAACGAGTTTCCGGCGGCAGGATGCCGCTGGCTGTGGAAATGAGATCGCGCGTCGTCCATCCTGAGAAATTGGTGGAAAGCAAAATAGCCCCGCCCAGAGACACAATCTCGCTGGTTGCAGCGAGGAGAGCGCAGAAATCCCGCTCGACTCGAAAGGTTTTTCCCGACCCCGCGCGTCCGAATGTGGGTGGATCGAGAATCACCGCATCGAACGTTTCACCACGCTTCGACAAGCGTCGCAGGTAGGCAGGCACATCCTCAGGAACAAAGCGGTGCGAGGTGGTCGCGATGCCGTTCAATTCGAAGTTGCGGCGACCGCGTTGAAGGGAAGACTTCGAGACGTCCACGCTCACGGTCTCCGCGCCGACGTGGGCCGCTGCGAGCGAAAAGGCACACGTGTAGGCAAACGTATTTAAGAGACGTGCTGGTTTTCGCGCCCTGAGGAATTCTCGATTCGCGCGCTGGTCGGTGAAAAGCCCGACGGAATAACTCGCGCTAAAGTCGATCTCATACAGAAGCCCGCTCTCGCTCACAACCTCGCGCGGGGAAGCCTGCGGATCGCCAAATATCTGCGTCGGCACATCCAGCTGGCCGGGTTCCCGGACCAAGCGGCGTAGGAAAATCCGATTCAATGCCCAACCCGCTTCTTCGGCTCGGGTGAGAAGATCTTCGGGGAGAGATCCGATATCCGAACGGCCGGAAATGAGGGCACTTGCGCCGAAGCGCTCGATCCAAAAATCCCTGCCCATAGCGACGCGGCAGGCCGTTGTTCCCTCCGCTTCCAGATTGTGAAGCAGGGCATCCGTGATCCAATGCGTCATGGGCATGGCACCGAGGGCGGGATCGGGCAATCCAACGTCTCCGCGATGGCGCGAAGGAGTTCGAATTGCAGGTCGTTGACGGTGCCGTCATGCAAAACCAAGGAGGCACAGGAATGAAGGAGGGATCGCTTGATGGCCGGAGAGGCTTGAGCCAAGCGGTTGAGGGAGTCATCGAATTCGCTGAGGTTGACCTGCTCTTCCCGCCCAAACGGATACGCTGCAGCTGCCTCGCCCAACTTATCGACTCCAGCTTGGAAAGCCTGATCCCATCCGGCTTCATCCGTGTCATCGGTATTCGCCAACGCAGAAAAAATCCGACAAATATCCGGCAGGAGCGGCGTGATCTTGCGGTAGTGAACATGCGCTGGGGCTGGCTTCGAGAAGGCCGCGTCGAGATGACGCAGGAGGATCTTTTGCAGCGTGTATTCGAAGAGCTTAACCTGACCGTCGGCCTCGATGAGCTTTTTCACATTCGAGCGGAATGTGCTGTATTCGGTAGGCGTGAGGCGGCGGAGCGAGGGGATCGCTATATCAACTAAAGCAAACTTTTGGGCGGAGCTGAGTTCGCTACGGCGAGCGAGGACCTCCCGGATAGAGCCCCGCATGGCGTCAACGACTTCGATGGACGCAAGTGATTCGCTGGCGTTGTCCACAAGCAATGCATAAACGAGTGCACAGGCACCATGGACATCATGGGCGGCGGTGCGGGAAAAATCCGGCAACCCCGCCAACATGGAAACAGCGGCCGCTACGTGAGGTTCCCCCGGTTCGGTGACAGGAAGCGGCGGCGGTGTTGGTTCTGTGCGAGAGGCTTCGAAATGCGGGGCGATCTGGGCGATGCGATCCTCTATCGGAGGATGTGTGGCAAAGAGGTTCAGCCAAGGCACGGCGAGTCCGTTTCCAAAAAACAGATGACTCGCTTCCTCGGCTCTCGGGTTTTCTAACTTCGATGTGAGCTGGCCGATTTTCCGCAGCGCGCCCGCGAGACCATCCGGGTTGCGAGTGAACTGCACCGCAGAGGCATCGGCGAGATACTCGCGCTGACGGCTCACGGCGGCCTTGATGAGCTTGCCAAAAAAGACCCCGATCCACCCCACGATGTAGAGCGCGATGCCGGCAACGAAGAGCGCGGCGGTGATCGAGCCACCGTTCTTGTTGTCACTCGAGCGGCTTCGGGGCTGCGAGGAGGCTGCGATGCGAAATAAAATCCCGCCCATGATTGCCAAAAAGAGAATCCCGTTGAGCAGGCCCATGAGACGGATATTGAGTCGCATGTCGCCGTTGAGAATGTGGCTGAACTCATGGCCGATCACGCCTTGGAGTTCGTCACGCGTGAGTTGGCGAAGGCAACCGCGTGTGACCCCGACCACCGCATCGCTTGTCCCAAAGCCCGCCGCGAAGGCGTTGATGGCCTCCTCTTCCAGCACATAGACCTCCGGCACGGGAACTCCCGAGGCCAGCGCCATTTCCTCCACGACGTTGAGTAAGCGTCTTTCCTCACTGTCCGCGGATCCCGGCTCGACTAGGGTGCCGCCGAGCATTTTGGCGACGACTTTTCCCCCTTGGGAAAGCTCGGCGATTTTCACCAAGCTTCCGATCAAGACGGCAACGACCACGCCCGCGGCGGTGATGCCGAGTAACGACCAGTCGTCCCAACGCTGGCCCAGAGCCATGCAAAAGGCCGCATGCAGCGCGAGGATGATGCCGACTACCGCGAGAAAAAAGTAGATGACCAGCCAGCGCGTGCGCTTGCGGGCCAGTTCTTGCTTGTCAAAAAAATCCATCGCCTGCGATTGGCAGCGCCAGCTTTTGGCGACGGATCAGCGAGACCAGTCGAGGGCGCCTTTTTTGATCGCGTAAACGTAGCCGAAGAGAAGAATGAGCACGAAGCTCAGCATGCTCCAAAGAATCGTGGTTCCGAATCGAGCCACAAAGTCCGAGAAGATCACCGCCCAAGGATACATGAAGACGACCTCGATATCGAAGAGGATGAAGAGCATCGCAACGAGGTAAAACTTCACGCTGAATCGCGGTTGGCCGGCCGTTTCGGGCACCATGCCGCATTCGTAAACCATGTCCTTGTCGGCGTTCCGCTTGCCTGCACGGCCAAGAAGCACGTTCGCGAAGAGGGCCACCGTGGCGAATCCCACTCCGACAATAATGTGGAGCAGCACAGGCATGTAGTCTTGAAGCATGCTGAATCGTTTAGCGATTTCACCCGCTGCCTGCAACCGCTAAAACGCGATTGACACCCGCCCGCCGAAAGCGTGGATATCGTGGCGCTTTGCACTTCTACCGCACTCATCCATCAGACCATGCAGACACTTGAGATCATCGCCCCGATCCTTCTCCTCGTCCTGCTCGGAGTTCTCCTAGCAAGATGGCGCTTTTTAGGGCCGGAATTTTTAGGAGAGTTGAATGGCTTCATTTTCTGGATCGCGCTCCCGGCTTCGCTCTTTCGCACAGCGGCGATGGCCGGAGATTCCGGGCCGGAGACCACAGGCATATTGAGTGCGCTCCTCTGCGGCACCTTCCTTGTCGCCGTCGTGGGATGGCTGACCTCGGTCGCACTCAAGCTTCCTAAAGCGTGTCATGGCACGGTTTCCCAATCTGGCTTTCGCGGGAATCTGGCTTACATCGGTCTGCCAGTCCTCTCCTATGCTTTCCGGGGAACGCCGGGTGGCGAGACGCATTATGCCACAGCGGCATTCGCGATGGGTTGCCTGATATCGATTTACAATATTCTCGCCATCATTGTCCTTCAAGCCTCCCGCCACGATGTGAGTTGGGGGTCCTTACGACCGGGCGTTCGCTCGGTTTTGACGAACCCCCTCCTCATCGCCTGTCTGGCCGGATTAGCTCTTAACGCCGCAGATTTGTCCCTGCCTCGCGCTCTCAATGACTCGCTTGAATCCCTCGGTGGCGCGGCCGTTCCTTTGTCCCTGATCTGCATCGGCGGCTCGATCGCCTTTATTCGAATCGGAAAAAATATCGCCCCGATGGTGGCCTCGGTCCTCCTGAAAATCGCGGTCCTTCCTCTGTTGGTCTATGCGCTGGGCCGCTTCCTGCTTCTGGATCCAGTATCGATGAGGATCGCGCTGGTTTTTGCCTCCACCCCGACGGCGTCGGCCGCTTTTGTAATGGCGCGCCAGATGGAAGGCGATGAGTCCGTCGCCAGTGGTGCTATCGTTCTCAGCACCATCTTTTCCGCCATTTCCCTGTTTCTTGCACTGTGGTTCACGCAATGAGCGACTCCATTCCAGTGAAACACCTCGTCCTGCTTCCAAGTTACAACAGCGGCCACCGTCTCGCGGAAACGCTGCGCCAGACCTGCGCGATCTGGCGGGACGTTTGGGTCGTGATCGATGGAAGCACGGACGGAAGTGACCTAGAGGGGGAGGCTCTCAGGTTGGACGGACTGCGCGTCCTCCGCCTTGCTGAGAACTCCGGCAAGGGGGCCGCGGTCCTCCACGCGCTCCGCCTCGCCAACGAGGAGGGCTTCACTCATGCGCTTGTGATGGACGCCGACGGTCAACACCCAGCCGAGATGATTCTGCCCTTTATCGAAGTTTCCACAAAAAATCCGGAGGCGTTTGTGTGCGGGGTCCCGCAGTTCGGGCCGGATGCACCTGTCGAGCGCGTGAAGGGCCGCCGAGTCGGAAACTTTTTCTCCCACGTGGAAACGCTCTGGTGTGGCGCCCAAGATTCTCTCTTTGGATTTCGCCTCTATCCCATCGCTCCCGCACTTCGAATACTCGCCAGCGGCCGGGCCGGACGGAGATTTGACTTCGATACGGTGCTTGCCGTTCGGCTCACTTGGGCTGGCCTGCCGTGTATCAATATCCCCGCCGTCGTGAGCTACCCGCCCACGAGCGAGGGCGGCATAACGCATTTCCGCTATCTTCGCGATAATCTCCTCCTCATCAGGGCCCATACCCGCCTCCTTCTCGAGTGGCCCTTGCATCTCCCGAAGTTGATCAACTTGAGGACCGGTATCTTCAGGAAAAAGACGTGCGCAAAAAAGTCAGTGTGCTGGCAATGAGGATGGGAGCCAGTGGAGCGCACGCTTCACAAGATATCGCTGATATTTGTGAAGTATCACGAGCGACATTTTTTGAGTGGGCGAAGTTTTTTCGTTTAGGAGGATCCGATATCTTGCTTGAACGCGAGCCAAATGCGGGCCGCTTCTGCCGTCGCCCACTTTCCACTCCGGTTGACAGTTCCTTGAGCTCGGCCTCCGTGAAGCCCCGTAACGCCAATTTTTTAGGTCCCATTTTCCCTAGCGAGAGCGAGGTATCAAGCGTCCGTATGTTGACGGTCTGGTCGTGGCTGAAAAAATTAGGAGGGGTGCTGCGGGTGCCGAGGCCCAGACACCCTGAAAATGATCCCGAGGCAGCAGAGAAGTTCAAGCAAGAGTTGGGAATGAAAGTGAGAGTGCCTTCATGGAAGATGCTCCACACATAATCCAAATGGCTACACTACTAATATGCTCTAGTGTTTTTCGGGTTTGAATCCGGATATCAGAAATAGGAAAGCGGCGATGCAGATGGCGGAGTCGGCGACGTTGAAGGAGGGCCAGTGACCATACCAAGGAAGGATGACATCGAGAAAATCGATGACGAATCCGTGGAGGAGACGATCAGTGAGATTGCCGAGGATGCCAGAGACAAGTAGCGCGGCTCCGATGCGTGTGGGTGTGTCAGTAAAGGCTCCGCGTCTGGCCAAAAACGCCAACGCACCCAAAGCGACACTCGCGAGGATAACGAAGAAGAGGTTGTTGTCCTTCAGCATTCCGAAGGCCGCGCCGGTATTATGGACTTGGACGAGATTGAAAAAACCAGGGATGACCGGAATCATGTCGTCCGTCCCGATGAACCGAAGCACAAGCCACTTGGTGGCTTGGTCGAGTAGGTAGAGCGGGAGTGTGAGGAAAAGGAGCAACTTCATGAAATGGCTGGCAGAGCTTGCTCGCAGCGGAGGCAAAGCGTTGGATGAGCG
>CAMBAQ010000015.1 GCA_945863785.1 Chthoniobacter flavus | reverse complement strand
CTTTCGTTTTCATCAAAATCACAAGCCGATATCGACGGCGACGCGCTGATAAATTTCCGCATTGGCTTCGCAGGCGGCCGAGTGGCGCTGCTTCGACCAGATTTCAAAGCGTCTTCCCGCTCCGATAAAAACAATCTCCCCATTCAGATCTGCTGCGTTCGCGTGCGAGTCAGGAACGAGCACGCGCCCTTGCTTATCGGGGCAAACTTTATGGGCCGCGCTGAAAAACTGACGTATCGCTTGGCGTTTTTCTTGGGCCGATGCCCCGGAATTCAAAATCCGTTGCTCGGTCGCATGGAATTCCTCAGGCGGCATGACCATGAGGTAACCTTCCTGTGGATGTGGGATTACAAAAAACTCGGTGGCTTCCGAGGTTACCCATGCCGATGGGATCGCCGCACGCTTCTTGGCGTCCAACGCTCTCTCATAAGTCCCCGAATACAGGGGCGCTAATGGGGTTTCTGGCGGCATTTTATTAGGTTTGATTAGACAAAATTCACCACGGGGGCCCACAATTACCCACTTTTCCCCATTTGGCAATGGATTTTTTTTGGCTTTTTTTGTGGGAGTTAGGAGTTTTTCATTGGTGGGTCGTTTTTTTATCGATTGACCTGTGCGCGAACCTGCGAGAAGCATGGAGTTGTGCAGGGGAGCCCATGATGGGCTGAGAGTTCCAGTGCGGTCATTCGCGACTGGAAGACCCTTTGAACCTGAAACGGATCACACCGGCGGAGGGAGCCGCATAGACAGCATGGTTTAGTGTCTTTGGTGGCTTCTCACTGGTGATGCGTTTTTGGCGAAAGCACATTCAGTCAAACAAATCCAACAACCACCGAAAATGATCGCACCCGTAGACGCATTTGAACCCAAGAGCAGTGACCCCCTTCCGAATTCCAAGCGAACATATGTTTCTGGGGTCCTTCATCCCGATGTTCGAGTGCCAATGAGGGAGATCAGCCTTTCGGACACGAAGCGCATGGATGGCTCGATTGAGAATAATGAGCCTGTCCGCGTTTATGATGCTTCGGGACCTTGGGGCGATGAGGCTTTTGACGGAGATGTGGAAAATGGTCTTCCTGCTCTGCGTGCCGCTTGGATCCAGTCTCGAGGTGATGTTGAGGAGTATGCCGGACGCGAAATCAAACCGCAGGACAACGGATATTTGACCCGCGTCCACGCGGAATATGCGAGCAACGCTGAGCGTAATAGGTTGGTGGAGTTTCCTGGGCTTCGCCGCAAGCCGCTTCGCGCCTCGGCGGGCCACCCTGTCACGCAATTGTGGTATGCCCGCCAAGGTGTGATCACTCCCGAAATGGAATTCATCGCCATCCGTGAAAATATGGGACGTGCCAAAATTGCTGATCTGGCAGACGACATCGCTCGGAACCATCTTGACAAGCAGCACGCTGGCTCCACGCAAATATCGAACTCCCCGACTGGGAGCACGGAGTACACTCCTTCCATCTTCCGTCGTTTTCCTCAGCGCATTCCCAACGAGATCACGCCTGAATTTGTGCGCTCCGAAGTTGCTGCCGGTCGAGCCATCATCCCAGCAAATATCAATCATCCCGAGCTTGAGCCGATGATTATCGGTCGGAATTTTTTGGTGAAAATCAACGCGAATATCGGCAATAGTGCCGTGGCATCCAGTATTGATGAGGAAGTCGAGAAGATGCGATGGGCGACGAAGTGGGGCGCGGATACCGTCATGGATCTTTCCACCGGAAAAAATATCCACGCCACGCGCGAATGGATCCTACGCAACTCCCCAGTTCCGATCGGCACGGTTCCCATCTATCAAGCCTTGGAAAAAGTCGGTGGAAAGGCAGAGGATCTGACTTGGGAAATCTTCCGTGACACGCTCATTGAGCAAGCCGAGCAGGGAGTCGACTACTTCACGATTCACGCCGGCGTTCTCTTGCGATTTGTGCCGCTCACGGCGCGCCGCATGACTGGTATTGTGTCGCGTGGCGGCAGCATCATGGCAAAGTGGTGCCTGTCCCATCACAAAGAGAATTTCCTCTACACGCATTGGGATGATATCTGCGACATCATGGCTGCGTACGACGTTAGCTTCAGTATTGGTGATGGTTTGCGACCCGGCTCGATCGCCGACGCAAATGACCAAGCTCAATTTGGTGAACTCCAGGTTCAGGGTGAACTCACCGAGCGTGCGTGGGCCAAGGGAGTGCAGGTCATGAATGAGGGACCTGGTCACGTGCCCATGCACATGATTGAGGAAAACATGGCGAAGCAACTCGAGTGGTGCCATGAGGCCCCGTTCTACACGCTCGGGCCGCTTACGACGGACATCGCTCCGGGCTACGACCACATCACAAGCGGCATCGGCGCGGCAATGATTGGATGGTACGGTTGCGCGATGCTCTGCTACGTCACACCGAAAGAGCATCTCGGACTGCCGAATAAAAAAGACGTTAAGGACGGCGTGATCACCTACAAGATTGCGGCCCATGCGGCCGACCTCGCGAAGGGACACCCTGGTGCGCAATACCGCGACAACGCGATATCTAAGTCCCGCTTCGAATTTCGCTGGGAAGACCAATTCAATCTTGGTCTTGATCCCGTGACTGCGCGGGAATTCCATGATGAAACACTGCCGCAGGATGGAGCCAAGACGGCGCATTTCTGCTCCATGTGCGGCCCGCATTTTTGCTCGATGAAGATCACGGAAGACGTCCGTAAATATGCGGCTGAACAAGGTATCGCTGAAGACGAGGCGCTTCAGCAGGGCATGGATGCGAAGGCCAAGGAATTCGTTGAAACGGGAGCCGAGGTATACGTGAAGGCGTGATGCTGGACTTGTTCGGACAACCGTTTTTTACAGATGAGATTCAAGTGGGCGCGTCAGGAAGGTCTTCCGCTTCTTGGGGGAGATCGAAATATTTGAAAATTTTCCCCTTGCACAAGTTTGAGAACTCTAGTCTACCTAGCCCGTCCAATGATGGTATCAAGCGTTCAACGCACATTTACGGTATTCGATTTGTCTGCATGCAGGTGCTGAATTTTTCTTTTTTCAGCGCTTGTTGCGCTTGGATACGCACATCACCCACTCACGCGAACTCGATGTTTGCCGTGATCATTCACCCCCCAACGAGGAGGCACTATTAATATTAAGGATATTCGCATCAATGAGCGAATCCGTGCACGGGAAGTGCGCGTGATTCTTGCAGCAACTAATGAACAGCTTGGCGTCCTGCGCCTGGACGAGGCGATTCGCCGCGCTCGCAGTATCGGAATGGATCTGGTCGAGATCGCCCCGAATGCCCAGCCTCCCGTTTGTCGGATCGTGGACTTCGGTAAGTTCCGCTACGATCTCGCCAAGCAGGAAAAAGAAAAGAAGCACGTTGTTGGCAAGGTCAAGGAGATCAAATTCCGCGTCAATATTGATGAGCACGACTACCTCACAAAGGTGCGTCATGCCGAGGATTTCTTGGACAAGGGGAACAAAGTCAAAGTACACCTTCAATTTCGTGGCCGCGAAATGGCTCACCAAGATCTCGGATTGCTCGTGGTCAAGCGGGTTAAAGAGGATCTCTCTGGTATGGCCCATGTCGATATGGAGCCGAAACTGGTTGGTCGCGCGATTGGCATGACACTCAGTCCGCTGCCTGCAAATAAACGTCACAGGAAGTTTTCCAAGCACGGCGAAATTCTCGAACCCGAGGCGGTCGAGCCCGATCACACCGACGACGATGAGGATTGATCGTCGGTTGCTGCTTTTTGATATCGACGGCACGTTGATCACGTCGGGTGGAGCGGGCGAGGCGGCATTGAAAGACGCCATGCGTTCCCGCTTTGCTGTCGAGGAGGACTTAGCTGGGGTCATTCTCGCTGGGGCAACGGATGCCCGTATCGCTCGCGAGTTACTTGAAAAGCACGGGATCTCTGTTTCTCCTGAAAATGTGGCAGCCTTGCTGGATACCTATCTCGGCCATCTCGCCGAGCGGATCGGGCGTCATGATGGCAAACTTCTTCCGGGCATCGTTCCTCTTTTAAATGTTCTTTCCCAGCGTGAGGATGCGGTTCTCGCTTTGTTGACAGGCAATGTGAGTCGCGGCGCAGAAATCAAACTCACTCACTATGGAGTGTGGGATTTTTTTGAATTCGGAGCCTTTGCGGATGATCACCATGATCGTAACGAGTTGGGGAAATTTGCCCGTGCGCGCGCTCTGGAGCGGCATGGGGAGGAATTTCCGCCCTCCCGCATTTACGTGATCGGGGATACGCCGAAGGATATCGAGTGTGGACGGGCGATTGGAGCCTGCACCGTGGCCATCGCTACTGGGCACTATTCCGCTGCGGAGTTGAAGGAGCACTCACCGGATTTTCTTTTTGAGGATCTCTCGGATACCGATCGGGTGGTATCCCACCTTTTCGGTGAATAGGTTTTTGTCTTAAAGAGACGTTGTTTTTTTGCTGGGGGCAGCGTGTGGCGCCTTTGTTTTCGGGCTTGGCAAAATATCTAGGCGGAGAGTGCCCAATTTTTTTGGCCGGAGGGGAGTCTTGTTGAATAGAAGATTTTTCTGCGCGAGGTACTCGGAGAGTGTGGCGGTTGTTTCCCTCGCTGTCCGTGCTGTATCAAAGCTCACCCCGCTTCGAATCCCATCGACAGCGCTAAAGAGAGAGGTGATAGCCATTGGTCCGCTGAATGGGAGGGTGATGATGCCGCCGATGCCTTGAGTGATATTTGATCCGCCTGTGGTCTCAAATTCCAGTATCTTCTTTGGCTGGGGGACGGAAAGATCGTAAACGGCGATGGTAGTTTCCATCTTTGTGCCTCCGGCACCGAAGCCAACCATGCTGCGGAGAAGTCGACTGCCTTGATTCACACGGGTAAAATGCCCCTTGACCAGCCAGTAGTTGCCGTGGGGGATGGCGACGTCTGGAACTAATATTCGGGCTTGGGCGACGTGCGCTGGAAGCCGAGCAAGAAGCTCGCGGGACATATTGACCTTGAGGTTGGATTTGAAGTCCGCCAGATCTCGCAATTTTCTATCCACGCGCAGGGATTCTTCCTCAACTGTAAAAGGCATCACAAAAACTTCCTCTGGCGCGGCGGTCGGAACAAAATGTTCGTCGATTTGCAAGTTTGTCATGCTCACCGACGCGCACGAAGTCATAAGTAGGGCGAGGAGACTGACCGCGATGAGGGAAGGGATCGATCTTGGGAATGATGCTTTCCAAGCGTGGACGATTTGATGGACCGGAATTTTCAAGGCTGGTCAAAGAGCCAATCAGAGCGCCTGATCGTTCTCAAGAGATATTCCCCCAATCGGCCTTTTTGATTTGCCGGTCTTGATTCCAGACGCGCGGGCAGATTAGATGGGCGTTTATGACATCAGATAAAACTTTCCGCATCGCCGTTTTGGCGGGCGACGGGATCGGGCCAGAGGTAATGGCGGAGGGATTGCGCGTTCTTGAAGCCGCAGCAAAAAAATTCGCAATTGGATTGACGTTCGATCACAAGTTGGTCGGCGGGGCTGCGATTGACGGGTTGGGGAGTGCTTTGCCACAGGAGACGCTCAAGGCCTGCGAGGAAGCGGATGCGATTCTTTTTGGATCTGTGGGCGGGCCGAAATGGGAGTCGCTTCCAGCTAACGAACAACCCGAACGGGCAGCCCTCCTGCCTTTGCGTAAACATTTCGGTCTTTTCGCCAACCTGCGTCCGGCCATCTGTCTCCCGGAATTGACGCATGCTTCTCCATTGCATCCGCGACTCGTTGAGGGTGGGTTTGATGTACTCTGCGTCCGCGAATTGACTGGCGGCTTGTATTTTGGTGAGCCGAAATACATCAAAAGCGAGGGTGGGGAAGAATTCGCCGTCGATACCATGGTTTACTGGGAATCGGAGATCCGTCGGATCGCTCGCGTTGCATTTGAGGCAGCTCGCAAGCGCCGCGGGGAACTCACTTCGATTGATAAAGCGAACGTGCTACAAAATGGAGTGCTTTGGCGCCGAGTCGTCACTGAGATGTCACGCGACTATCCCGATGTGACCCTCCGTCATCTCTATGTGGATAATGCCGCCATGCAGTTGATCAAAAACCCGAAGTCTTTTGATGTGATTCTCGCCGAAAACCTCTTTGGAGATATCTTGAGCGATGAAATGGCGATGATTGCGGGATCTCTTGGCATGTTGCCAAGTGCCAGCCTTGGCGAGGCCACTGGTGGAGCGACCCGATTTGGTATGTATGAGCCAAGTGGCGGTACCGCCCCCGACATTGCCGGCAAGGGGATTGCAAATCCGATCGCTCAAATCCTCTCCGCGGCCATGCTTCTGAGGTTCTCGCTTGGTTGCGAGGAGGCGGCTTGCGCAATCGAAACGGCAGTTAGGTCTGTTATTTCCAAAGGGTTGAGGACTTGCGATATTCATACGCCCGAAACAACCCTGGTAGGGACTGCTGAAATGGGACGAGCTATCACGGCTTGTCTCTGATTTTGCCTTGGATCCCAAGTTCACCAAACAAAGCCTTGACCCCAACAAGCGCTACCGCCAATGTGATTTTCGTATTTTATAAATGCTGGACGGAACCCCTTCAAAAAGTCCCGTTTCCAATTCATTTTCGAAAATCACAAAACCATTTTCTCTAAAAATCGATGTTTGATAATCTTCTTGGACTCTTCTCTAGCGACATAGGAATCGATCTTGGCACCGCAAACACCCTCGTTTACGTCAAAGATCAAGGCATTGTTCTACGTGAACCTTCGGTGGTTGCCGTTCAGCAAGGTACCAACCGTGTTTTGGCCGTTGGTAACGAGGCGAAGCGCATGCTTGGGCGTACCCCAGGTAACATTGTTGCCATCCGCCCACTCAAAGACGGTGTTATTGCCGACTTCGAGATCACGGAAGCCATGCTTCGCCACTTCATCAGCAAGGTTCACAACCGCCGCCGCATGGTTCGCCCTCGCGTCGTGGTCGCTGTCCCTAGCGGCATCACGGAAGTCGAAAAACGCGCTGTGAAAGATTCGGCCACCCATGCTGGTGCGCGTGAGGTTTACTTGATCGAGGAACCCATGGCCGCCGCCATTGGTGTCGGTCTTCCTGTGCAGGATGCCGCCGGTAACATGATCGTCGATATCGGTGGCGGTACGACCGAAGTCGCTCTCATTTCTCTCTCAGGGATTGTCTTCAGCCGAAGCGTCCGAGTTGCAGGCGATGAGCTCGACGAGGCCATCACGGTCTACATGAAACGGGCTTATAACCTGATGATCGGTGAGCGCACGGCGGAGGAAATCAAAATCAAAATCGGTTCAGCTTACAAGTTGGAGAAGGAAGTCTGTCTCGAGGTTAAGGGTCGCGATCTCGTCGCGGGACTTCCCAAGACCATTTCTATTTCCTCTCAAGAGGTTCGAGAGGCTCTTATGGAGCCACTCTCCACCATCGTTGACTCTGTGCGTATCACCCTCGAGCGTTGCCCGCCGGAGCTTTCCGCCGATCTCGTAGATCGTGGACTTGTCCTCGCTGGCGGCGGTGCGCTGTTGCGTGGATTGGATCGCCTCATCTCCGAGGCGACCGGACTACCAGTTCATGTTGCCGAAGACCCATTGAGCGCGGTGGCTGAAGGTACCGGACGCGCCCTCTCGGAGTTGAAATTCCTGAAAGCCGTTTCATCCGAACGGCCTCATGGACGCTGATCTGGCACGTTCTCAAATGGAAGATGTCTAATCCTTCCAAACAATGAACAGACTTAATATCGCTCTCGTAGTCGCCTCTTTGGCGTTGGCGATTTATCTTTCCGCCCTGTCCCCTGCCTCGATGCAATCCATTCAATCTGGGTTCATGTCGATGTTATCGCCTTTTCTCAAAACAGGAACTGCGATGCAGAAAAACATCGGATCCGTCGGACAGAGGCTCAAGTCATTGGATGAGTTGGAGGTCGAAAATGGCCAGTTGGTGTCAGAAAATCGTCAACTTCGCGCCACCACCCGACTTCTTGGAGAGCTCGAGTCTGAGAATAAAAAATTACGAATGGCCCTCGATTACCGCGAGCGCTCTTCGTTCAAACTTCTTGCGGCCCGTATTATTTCGCGGGATGCCTCGACGTGGTGGAATACCATTCGGATTGATCGTGGCTTTGAGGATGGGGTCGAAGCCGACCAGCCAGTCCTTACGGATGTGGGACTCGTTGGGAAAACGACCACCGTTACGAAAAATGAAGCCCTTGTGGTGCTTGTATCCGATGAGACCTGCCGGATCGCCGCAAAGATCGAGGGAACAAAAGAGCACGGCATCATTTCTGGGATGAGAGTGCAGGAGGACGCCATTGGCGGGCTCCTTCAAATGAACTTCCTTTCCAAGAATGCACCAATTCAACCTGGACAAGAAGTTTTCACTGCGGGAGTGGCTCGCGGATCCTTCCCCCCTGGGATATTGATAGGAAAGGTGAAAGAATTTATTCCGCGTGCTCTCGACGGGCAGGCGGTTATCGAGCCTTGTGTGAATCTCATGTCCACCGAGGATGTTTTCGTTTTAGTGGGCAAAAAATGAAACCTTTGATCGATCTGCTGGCCTTATTTATCGGAGTGCTTCTCGCCTATATTATTCAAAATTTCCTACCACCGATGGCAGATCTCCACGGAGCGCATGTGTTGTTGGTGCCGATGGTTTTTTGCTATGCCGCGATGATATTGCCATTTCCGGCCATGCTTGTGGCGGCAATTTTTACTGGATTTTTGAGTGACCTCTTGTACCTCCACGTTGTGGCAGGGAAGGTTGAAATTCCTATAGGATATTCTATTATTTTCTTTGTGTTATTCGGGTGTCTTGCAAGTGGATTTTGTTCGGCGATGGAAAATCGCAATTCCTTGCCCTTCATTATTCTTAGTGCGCTCGGCACTTCGTTGTTTTTGCTCGTCCAGTTTGTTTTAATTACGTTTATTCGGGGAGGCATTATTGTCGCGCCAGCTGTGGGTTGGCGCATTCTAGCACCAGGTTTGATTGCAGGTTTGATTGCGCCGTTGTTTTATTTGACTGTGTCGCACATGGATCGCTTACTTCCTGATGGCTCCCGTAAATTGAGATCCGTCAATCGATGAAGCATTCTCGCTCCGGATCTCGCATTTTCTTTTTGGCGCTCCTCATCATTGGCGGGATGACAGCCATTACGTTTCGGCTCTGGAATATCCAAATCACCCATGGGTCGGACTACTCTGCCCGCATCAACTCGAATTCCAAAGTCACCGTCCGACTCCCCGCCGTGCGAGGTGAGATTTTGGATAGAAACGGAATCAAACTCGTCGAAAATCGAGCCAGCTTTGAGGTGGATTTTTATTTGCCCGATATGGTTCGCGCCTACCGAGAGTCTCGAGGGTCAGTTCCGATCACTGCCTATCGTGGGAGAGTGCACAACATGCCCCGCGATCTCAAGGAAGCCGATGTGGTTAAAATCGTGTCGGAGACGGTCATTCCTCGAATGGAGGTGTTGGGCGTGGCAAAAGATTATAATGCCAACGCGCTCCAGATGCATTATCGGACGAACCGCGAGGTGCCGTACAACTATCGGCAGGATCTCAGTTTCGAGGAGATGGCGCTCTTTTCCGAGAGGAATCTTGGGCTGCCTGGTGTCAATGTGAGCGTGAAACCTGTCCGGTGGTATGTTTACGGATCAATGGCCGCACACATCTTAGGCTATGTCGGAGCGCCGTCGGACCTCGAAAAGCTTCCGGATCTTAAAAATTTCAATTTCTATGAACCGGACGTGGAGGGGAAGGCTCAGTTGGAATTGTCTTTGAACGAAATGCTGAAGGGAAAGCCTGGGGCCCGCGTACTCCAGCGCAATGTGAAGGGAGTCATCGACGGAGAAATCGAACGTCGTGAACCGGTTCAGGGCAACAATGTTTTTCTGACTCTTGACGCTAAAATTCAATCCATCACCGAAAATGCGCTGAGGCATGTTGGGCGCGGCGCGGCGGTCGTTCTCAATCCTAAAAATGGCGACATCCTCGCGATGGCGTCAGTCCCATCCTACGACCCCAATATTTTTATTCCGACGATTGCTTCGAGCGAGTGGAACCTCATCAACAAGGATGAGACCAATCCGCTGGTGAACCGCGCCATCAGTGCCTACGCTCCTGGTTCGACCTACAAGATCCCGATTGCCTTGGCGGGATGCCGGGCCGGAATCGTGGACAAATGCTTCAGTTGCTATGGTGGCGTTCAATACGGCAACAAGTATATGAGGTGCTGGATCGCGGAGAAGCACCGCACTCACGGAAAGCTCTCGCTGCCCGATGCCATCAAAGTTTCCTGCAACGCCTAGTTCTATCAGTTTGGAAATGCAGCCGGCATAGAGCAGATCAATCTAGTGGGGAAAATGCTCGGATTGGGGCAAAAAACCGGCATTCCTCTTTCGGGTGAGTCGCCCGGTGTCCTTCCTGGCCCAGAGTGGCTATCGAAAGCGAATCCCCGCGCAAGGTGGTCCAACGGTTTCACGGCAAATACAGCCATCGGGCAAGGCGATGTGTTGGCCTCGCCGTTGCAAATGGCTATCGTCACGGCCGCCATCGCCAATGGGGGTATCGTATACTATCCCCGCTTGATCGATCGTATTGTGGCTCAGGATGGATCGGTTGTTTCCAAGGAACCGCCTCGTGTGCGTGCGAATCTCATCGCCGATGCGGGCCTTACGGAGGCTCAGATTGCAGAGGTTCGCAAAGGAATGTGGAATGTGGTGAATGACGGCGGCGGCACTGCTGGACGGGCACGGAATGAAAATATGTGCACAGCAGGCAAGACCGGAACCGCGCAGTTCTGGCGTTCAGGCAAAAAAGACAACCACACCTGGTTCATTTCCTTCGCCCCCTATGATGACCCTGAGTATGTGGTTGTGACTTTTGTGCAGGGAGCCAAGTCCGGTGGAGGGGTTTCTGCTCCCATCGCTGCAAAAATTCTCAAAGACATCTCTGCCTACAAAAACGGAGAGGATGTCACCCTGGCCGCACTCGAGCCGGCCCAAGGCAATTTCCTTTTCACGGAAAGCATGGATTTTGGCCGTGAGGCCCCCGCTGCGAATAAACTCTCCGAGGACGCCGAAGTCGCCGAGAATCCTTCTGCCGAAGCGCAGGAAAACCGCCCTCCAGCCACACCCAGCGTTCGCGAGGACGCCGATGCTCGTGGCCGTGTAAATAACTCACCTCAACCCAAACAAGCTCCTCCCAAACCCGAACCAACCCCTACACCCAGTCCCCGAACCAACCCAATCCAAAATATTTTCAATCTCATCAGTGGCAGGAAGGCCGCGGTTGATGGTGCAAACCAGAAGCCAAAACCCGAAAAACCAAAGAACAGATGAGCCCATCCAATCGTGCAAATCCATTTGCACAAAACCTCATAAAATTAATGTTAGAAACAGTAAAAAAAATCTTAGGCCTCGGCAAGAAATCGACCGGCATCAAACTCGTTGTCAGTAGCGAGAAACTCGAAAAACGAGTCGCTCTACTCGAGAATAACCGACTCGAGGAATACACAATCGAACGTGAGACCGATCGCAATATCGTCGGCAGCATTTACAAGGGCAAGGTTCGCAATATCGAACCTGGCATCAAGGCGATGTTCGTTGATATCGGATTCGAGAAAAATGCGTTCCTTCAATTCTGGGATGCCATCCCAGCAGCACTCGACAGTGGCATCGAAACCATTAATCGGGCTGGTGAAAACTCGAAGAAAAAAGCCCCACGCATCACCCATAAAGATGTGCCGAATATCTACCCCGTAGGGTCGGACATCCTCGTTCAGGTCAAAAAAGGTCCGATCAGCAATAAGGGCCCGCGCATCACGACGGACATCAGCCTCGCTGGTCGCTACCTCGTCTTGATGCCATTCAATGATCAGTTCGGCATCTCGCGTAAAATCGAAGATCCCAAGGAACGTGATCGTCTTCGCAAGATCCTTCGCAGTCTCGATGTGCCAGAGGGCATGGGCGTGATTATGCGGACAGTCGGGGCGGGGCAGCGCGCCCGCTATTTTGTTCGTGATTTGAGCATCCTTGTAGACCAATGGACGCAGGTGCAGAAAGGCCTTCAGGAAAAATCCTCCCCGGCCTGTCTCTTTGAAGAACCCGATCTCATCGAGCGAACGGTCCGCGACTTTCTCACCGATGAAGTCGACGCTATCATTGTGGACGACGCGAAGGCGGTCGAACGCATGCAGCACATCGTCGGTCAGATTTCGAAACGGGCAAAAAAATCTATCCAACACTACACTGGCGCCCAGCCGATCTTTGAGTGTTTCGGCGTTAAGGCACAGATCGAGGCCGCGTTTCACCGTCAGGTTTGGCTTCCATGCGGTGGCTACATCGTCATCGACGAGACTGAAGCTATGATTGCTGTGGACGTCAATACAGGCCGCAACAAGGGATCGAAGGATATGGAAAAGACCATCCTTCAGACGAACTTGGAAGCCGCTGAAGAGATCGCTCGCCAAGTCCGCCTGCGCAATATCGGTGGACTTATCGTTGCTGACTTCATCGACATGAAGCATCGCAAGGATCAGCAAGCGGTTTACCAACACATCAAAGACCGTCTCAAGCGCGACAAGGCGCGCACACATGTGCTGCCGATCTCCCAGCTCGGTCTCTTGGAAATGACTCGCCAGCGCGCCAATGAGAGTCTCGCCAGCTCGATCTTCATTCCCTGTCCGCATTGCAGCGGCAAGGGAATGATCAAGAGCCCGATGACAATGAGTGTGGAACTCCAGCGCGCTCTTCATGCCGTGATGAGGAAATACCAAGAAGCCATCCACGAAATCCGTGTCACCGTTCACCCAGATCTCCTCAACCGCTTGCGTACGGACGACGAGGAACATCTCGTTGAGATCGAGCGCCGCTATGCCGGTCGCTTGGCCTTCCGCGCAGACCCGACTTACCACCAGGAAAAGTTCGTTATATCGAACGCCCTTACTGGCGAAGAGCTCAAAGCCTGAGCTCTGACCGATAGCTGATCAAAAAAAGGAAGACCGCTTTTCTCGTTGTTCGCCGCAAGGTGAGCAAGGGGAGGCGGTCTTCTGCTTTTGTCGAAATGTCATTCAACAAAAGTCAATAAGCCCCAGTCTTCCTGGCGATGGAAACTCACGGGTAGATGGTGCGAGGAAGAGCTGGAGAGAATTGGAGTCGGATTTCCTTGATAGTAATCGTAGCGACTGAAGGAAAAGAGCCATTGGGAGCCGGGTTTAGGATTTCTAGCCTCAGCTACCATCGCGAAAGGGATTGCTGCCAGCACAAGCCAGCGTTGGTCTAGGTTCTGAATTTTCGTGCGGCTTTCAATGGTCTGATTTTGGATGAGCCATTCCTCGGGAATATCGCCTTTGGGTCGCTCGCGGAAGGCGGTCGCAGATGGCACGCGGAGCTGGAACTTTTGATTATCCGGCCCGACGTGAAATTCATAGTAGGCGTCCTGCTCGATCGGGCGCAGGAACACCTCAAAAACATCCCCGTGTTTAAAAGCTGGAGCATTGAATTCCCGAGATGGATTGAAAATGTCGGCATCGTCGAGTTCTGCAAATACAAGCAGGGCGACATCTGTCCATGCGGTGCGAACGCGTGCAGGATAGAAGTCCTCTTGGGGATCGGATAGCCAATGCTGACGGAAGTTAACGGGCGGCGACTTATCAAAGGCTTTGCGAATCGCATCCCAATCATCGAGGTCAAAAGAGGTCGCTCGCGGGCAATTGATTTTTTGACGTTGGGCATCCATGTGCAGTTACACAAACAAAGGCCCCTCATGCCGTCAAGCAAGCCGCCCAGCAGAGCAGGTGAGTGAGCGGGCACTCTCAAAAAAAGCTGAACGGATTTCTTAGGGTGTTGTCTAAATATTTATACGAGATTTGATCGCCCCAGATTTATCCCAACACTGTCACCCCCTGACTCAACACCAAAGACCATTGCCTTTGTAGTATAGCTCCAATCCCTAAATTCACACTCACCTCCGGAGGTCCGTATCATGATAACGAATGTTTTGAAATCGGTCTCATATGCGGGAGTCAGTATGGCTCTCACACTGACAACCCCGCCGGAGGTGAATACCCACGTGGTGACGGTTTTGACTCCAGCGCCAGCGATGTCTGGGTATTTCAAGCTTGGATCTACGCGCAACCCTCAGGGCGATGAAATTTCGCTGACCAGTCGTAGCCTGCTTTTTAACGGGGCTGCCTGGTTTCCGATCATGGGTGAATTTCACTTTTCCAGATATCCCCGAGCCGAGTGGCGGGAGGGATTGGAAAAAATGAAGGCAGGAGGGATCAAAATCGTTTCGACCTATGTGTTTTGGAATCATCACGAGGAAGTCGAGGGGGAGTGGGATTGGGCGGGCCAGAAGGATTTGAAAGCATTTTTAGAGGCCTGCCGCGATGTTGGCCTTCTCGCGATTGTGCGATGTGGGCCTTGGTGCAATGGCGAGGTGCGCTATGGCGGTTTTCCTGACTGGGTGCAGAACAGCACGCGCTGGGATCCGGTGAGTCGTTGGGGGCTGCGTCCAGAGCATCCAGCTTATATGGCATCGGTGAAGCGCCTTTATCAGCAGATCGGTGCTCAAATGGAGGGGTTGCTTTGGAAGAATGGCGGACCTGTGATCGGCATCCAATTGGACAACGAGTATTCTGGACCATCAAACTACCTGCTTGGCTTGAAAAATCTGGCGCTCGAGGTCGGCATGGATGTCCCCCTTTACACAAAAACCGGATGGCCTCGGATGGAGGATGCAATGCCGGAGGGCGAGATGATTCCGCTTTACGGAGCCTATCCCGATGCCGCCTGGGAGTCCTCCGTTCAAGTCTCGGAAGGCCTTCTCTACAACTATATCTTCCGTAAGCAACGGATCGATGAGTCGATTGCCAGTGATGTGAATACGATCAAAGGCGGCGAGGACGAAGGGCACCGTGACCAATATCCTTTCCTGACAGCCGAAACCGGTGGAGGGATGTTTGTCTCCTATCACCGCCGGAACAGGATTGACCCACGCGATGTGGCGTCGCTCGCACTCTGCCAACTCGGCAGCGGTTGCGTTGGGATGGGCTACTACATGTATCACGGAGGCGAAAATCCGGACGGTCGCTTCAGTACGCTTCAAAAATCCAACGAAATCGGGGACATCTTTGACATCACCATCAAGTCCTACGATTTCCAGGCTCCAGTCGGTCAGTACGGGCAGATCCGCCCGCATTACAACTGGCTGCGGCGACTCAATGACTTTATGGGGGACTTCGGCGCCGAGTTGGCGCGGATGCCATCGACCCTGCCCGATGGAGCGGAGAAAGATTTCTCCAATCCCGAGAACCTCCGCTGGAGTGTGCGCTCGGATGGCGTGTCGGGTTTTCTTTTTGTGAACAACTATCAAAGGCTCCAGCGCTTGCCTGCCAAGTTGAATACAAATTTCCAAATCGTTCTTCCCGGAGGCGGGCAGACCATTCCTCGGAATCCCATCACCATCCCTGCAGATTCCTTTTTTTGCTGGCCCTTCAATTTGGATTTGAATGGGGTGAAACTCCTCTACGCGACCGCCCAGCCGGTACGAAGGAGTTGGGATGCGGATGGGGGACTGTCAGTCGTCTTTGCGGAAATTCCAGGAATCACAGCGGAGTTTGCTTTTGACCCTGAAACGCTCCCAAAAGAACTGGGCTCAAAGCCGCTTGTATTCAGCGGCATCCAACCGAGCCGTCAAACGGCGTTCCGATTGCATGCGAAAAACGGGAGAGAGGTGCGGATCATTCTTCTCAGTGAGGAGGATTCGCTGGCGCTCGCAGCAAAAACGAGTGCGGACGACTTTATATTTGAAACGAAACCTGTTGTGAAATGTTTCCCTGTAGATCTGGAGTTGATTCAAAATCCCGGTCCCCTTCGCGACTGGAGGTCGAAAATGGGAGAGTCTTCATTACCCATTTCACCAGCGAAAAATGGGTTTCAATCTGCGGCAGTCTGGCGTGTGCGGTTGCCAGCGGATTTGAACATGAAAGGCAATCCCATCCTCCGGATTCATTATACGGGGGATGTCGCCCGATTAACTTTGAATGGGCGTCTTCTCAATGATGATTTTTACAATGGCAGCGTTTTTGAAGTCGGCCTGAAACGGTACGCGCCGGATATCCTAACCGGAAATCTCTGCCTCGAAATTATGCCTCTACAAAAAGGAATGCCGATTTATTTCGAGCCAGATATCCGTCCCGTTTTCAATAAAGACGGTATGGCTCTGAGTATCGATCGAGCAGAAATCTGCTACCCAGATGAGGTCGCTACGCCTCGCTTTGCAGGTTTTTAAAAAAAGAGGGTTCTTAAGGAGTTCAAGGCGAAAAAATGAACTTAAAATTGCATTCTTGGAGGTTTATGGAGAAAATAACGGACAATGGACGTTCCCCCGCCTAAAAAAAGAATTTTGGTGACTGATGCTTCTGTAATGTCGCGACTCACTGAACCAAAACTCAATATCATCGTGCAGCAAATTTTAAAACACGTTGATGAGTTGGCCGAGATTTACAATGCGGCTAATAATCACGATAGGTTCATCATTGTAAATAATGTCAGGGAAAGCTACATCGACGAGTGCAAGACGGCGCGCCGGGTTCTTGGCACGGATGAGTTCATTGAGAATATCGCCAAGTCGATTGGATGGGATTTTGTAGCGCCCGATAGTCCGGTAGAGGGCGACTCGAATCTCTGAGTCAAAGGCTACCCCTTCTTATTCTTCAGTTTTTATCTGGGGCTATTTTTGTTTTTAGGAAGATGAGGGGTTTTTCGAGGTAAAACCAGCTCAGCGTTCCAGCGAGAAATGTCAGAAGGAATGTTGTGGCGATGAGAAAGATGTTTTCTCGGTTGCTGGGTAAATGAAATTTCTCAAAGGTCGTTTCGACAAAGGTGTGAAGCAGGGGATGAAACACATAAAGCCCGTAGCTGATCGCGCCCGTGTAAACCAAGCCTGGAAATTGAAGCGCACGGCCCCAGAATCCTGTGAAGCCGATGGCCGCGCGGAGAATGAGCCACCCAAAAAAGAGGGCTTCCAGCGTTTCTGCAGCATGAATCCAAGCGGTATCGAACCCCCAGAGTCGGATCGCCACCGCCGCGAGCAAGGAACACCATGCCGCCAATGTGACAATGCCTAAGCACGCCATTCGGGTGATAGCCTCTTTTTTCTCGCGATAAAAAAGGCCGATTAAAGCCCCCGCCGCGATCGAGTCCATCGAGGAAAGCGGGGAATACCAAACCATCATAGGTGCAACGCCCTGCGCGGTTGCGATCCAGCGATGAAGCCAAGCTCCGACAAAGCAAAAAGCGAATATCGGAACGAATAAACGTCTAGGTATCCAAAGGATCAAAAGAGAGAGAACAAAAACCATTTGTTCGCTGGTGGCTAAAAACCAGTAATGCGAAAGGGCGCCTGGCCATTGCTCAGTGAGGCCCATGTAGATATTCGCGGAGAAAGAGCAAATCCAAACCCAGACCTGCCGCGCGGGTTCGATTCCGAGGAGGCAGAGAATCCCAAAAGCCAAAAAGTAAACGGGAAAAATACGGATCGCTCTTTTTTTGTAGAAACCCGTGAGAATCTTTGTGGGAGAGCTTCCGCGATCCACTTGCTGAAGATGGTTGCCGATGAGCAGGAAGCCGGTCATCACAAAGAAGAGTCGAACGCCAAGCGGACCCAAGGCCAACCAAGTGCTGGAACCCGGAACAAGATGGTAAAAGAGAACCATAATGCAGGCGATCCCGCGCAGAGCATCCAGTTGGTAAAAATAGTTTTTTGCCTTGCTCATGAATCTGAGAAAAATCCCGCCTCTCGTTTTTGTCGAGAATTATCAGAGAAGCGCAATCCCTCGACTGGATGCGCGGCGAATCTAGGCCTTCGGTGGCTCGAAGGGGAGGGTGACAGTAAATGTGGAGCCTTTGCCGACGACGCTTTCCGCAGTGATGTCGCCGCCGAGCATTCGACAGAATTCGCGGCTTATGGTCAGACCGAGCCCAGTGCCGCCGTATTTGCGCGTTGTCGATTCATCGGCCTGTGTGAATGCCTCAAAGAGCCTTTCCATCTGCTCGGGGGAGATTCCAATGCCGCTGTCGGTGACGGTGAGTTTGAGTTTTTTGGTGCCGTTTTCTTCGCCGCTCGCGACGGAGAGACGGATTGTTCCATCCTCGGTGAATTTGCTGGCGTTGCTGAGGAGGTTGAAAAGAGTTTGGCGAATTTTTGTGAGATCACTGTGGATTTCGCCAAGCCCCGGCTGTATTTCGATCTCGAGGCGGTTCCTGTTTTTTTGAACGAGGGGCTGCACACCGTCGGCGACATCACGAATCATCGTGGAAAGATCGATCGTTTCGCAGTAGATCGTCATTTTTCCCGACTCGATTTTGGATAGGTCTAGAATGTCGTTGATGAGGCAAAGAAGATTCTTCCCAGAGCTATGGATTTTCTGCAGATCGGCAATGAAGGCGTCTTGTCCTAGGTCGGTGGCTTCTTCCATGAGCATCTCGCTGTAGCCGATGATCGCATTCATGGGGGTGCGCAATTCATGGCTCATGTTTGCGAGAAAAGCGCTTTTTGTTCGGTTGGCGGACTCGGCGGTGTCTTTAGCTTTGCTCGCCTCTTTCACGGCTTGCGCGAGTTCAGATGTTCTTTGCTGGACTGTGGTTTCGAGGTTTTGGTTGAGATCGGCGAGTTGCTTCTCGCGCGCCTGGATGCGTTCTGCCATGGCGAGGAAGTCTCTGGCGAGTTCTCCGAGTTCGTCACTTCGCTGGGAGAGGGAGACGAGTTGCAGGTTATCGAAGCGGCCTTCTTGAAGATCCATTGAGGCCGAGCGCAACTCGAGAACGGGCTTGGATAGACGTCTGGCAACC
>CAMBAQ010000014.1 GCA_945863785.1 Chthoniobacter flavus | reverse complement strand
GCCTTGGATCCCTATACGAGCCATGGACACGATGGTCTTCTCTCCGAAAACGGGGACTCGGTCGAGAATGACAAGACCATAGAAGCTCTCTGCCGCCTCGCTGTCCAAGAGGCGGACGCTGGGGCGGATATCGTCGCCCCATCGGACATGATGGATGGCCGCGTGGGAGAAATCCGCCGAGCACTCGATGCCGCCGGATTCCAGCAAACGGCAATAATGTCTTATGCGGCGAAATATGCCTCCGCGTACTACGGTCCCTTCCGCGATGCGGTCGGAAGCAAGTTGGGCAAGGATGCGATCAGCAAAGCGACTTACCAAATGGATCCCGCGAATGCCTCCGAGGCCGTTCGCGAGGTGATCCTCGATGTCGAGCAGGGAGCCGACATTGTGATGGTCAAACCCGCCGGAGCTTACTTGGACATCATTCGCCAGGTTCGGGATGCCGTCACAATCCCGCTGGCTGCCTATCAAGTGAGCGGCGAATATGCCCAGATCCACGCAGCGGCAAAACTCGGCTGGCTCGACTACGAGCGGACGCGCGACGAATCTCTGCTAGCCATTAAGCGAGCCGGCGCGGATATGATTCTAACCTATTTCGCTCCCGAGGTAGCCGCTCGATTACGCAATTAAACCGATGAATCCTCGGCCAAAAATCGGACTCCTTTTGATTCTCACCCTTGTTTTCGCCACGAGCGTCACGGCGGCCTTCCGATTGGACAAGCCGGTACGAGACCACATTGTCGCCTCTCATGGCCCATCTTGGAACAAATCTATAGATAAAAAAATCCACGCTTCCATTCGCACTTGGGGCGACTGGCCGCCCATAATGGGCTTTGCGTTGCTTGGAGTCCTGATCGCCAAGTGGCGTGGAAACTCGCGCTGGAGCCGCATCCTCCTTACCGCCATGATCGCCTCAACGCTGGCTGGAGCATTGGCAAACACCTCACGACTCACGACCGGACGCACCCGTCCACGCGAAAGCCCTAAATACGAGCAGGGCTTCTACGGCCCCTGGAAAGACGGTCAACTTCTTATAGGCAAAGCCGCATTCAATTCCTTTCCATCCGGACACACTGCTACGGCTTTCGGTTTCGCTGCAGTGATCGTTTTTGCTTCACCCGCATGGGGTGTCGTGGCCGTTGCGGGAGCCTGCGCTGTGGCATGGTCCAGCATCGTCATCGGGGCCCACCATCCCTCAGATGTTGTGGTCTCGATCTTCCTCTCCTTCGGTGTGGGATGGTTCGTCTGGTGTGTCGCGCGTCAGCGTTTCATGAAGCCGACGGATTCGCAGGGGATTCGTTGAATTCCTCCTGCGCGGCCACCCACGCAAGCGCTTCCTCCCCTGATTTCAAGGCCCCCTCGAGCTGAAGGGCCTGAACGGCATCGAGGATTTTTTTGAAAATCGGCCCCGATTTGCGACCTTCCTTCATTAAATCGCGGCCTGTGATGAGCGGTTGGGGGATCAGAGGTTCGCTGGAAAACTCCTCCCGCTTGCGAAAAAGAAATTCGTAATTGTCCAACATACCGTGCGAGCCCAAACAATCCACACGATGCAATGCCAACTCGTCGTCGATCGTAGGTCGAGCTAGGAAACGCTTGAGCGTCGAGACGCGCATGTTTTGGACATCCTTGAAAGCCATGTGATTTTTTACAGCGACGATAGTCGCTTCCTTGTCGGCGTTGGAAAATCTGAGTCGGTCGAAGACATGCTCGGTAATACGGGCGCTGATTCCCTCATGTCCGTTGAATCGCATCCGCCCAGTCTCATCTACATGGAATGCCGCCGGCTTCCCCGCATCGTGAAGCAGAACGGAGAAAACGAGAGGCACAGAGGCGGACTCTGGAAGCAGGGAAAGCATGAGGCGGGTATGAACGAACACATCTCCCTCGGGATGGAATTCCGGAGGTTGTTCGCAGCCTTTCAGCTTGTTGATTTCAGGAAGTAAAACCGCCAGCAAGCCACTTTGATCCAAGAGATCAAAGCCCCTCACCCGCGACGGATGAGTGAAAATTTTTACCAACTCGTCCCGAATGCGCTCGGCACTCACGACCGTGATTTCGGGTACTTTGCGACAAAGAGCCTCCCAAGTCGTGGGCTCGATCTCAAAACCCAAAACCGCCGCGAATCTCACGCACCGGATCAGACGGAGCTTATCTTCGCGAAATCTCGCATCCGCATCGCCGATGCACCGCAGCACCTTGGCCCGAAGATCCGCCTCCCCGCCGACATAGTCTAGGACGCGTTTTTCCACTGGATCGTAGAAAAGCCCGTTGACCGTAAAATCCCGCCTTTGGGCATCACCCTCCGCTGTCGTGAACACGACGGAATCAGGATGCCGACCGTCGATGTAGGCCCCATCCGAGCGGAACGTGGCGACCTGATATTCCTCGCCGTCCTCGAGCACGACGATCACGCCGAATTGGGCGCCAACAGCGACCGTGCGGGGAAATAGTTTTTGAACCTCCTGCGGCCGGGCGCTTGTGGCGATGTCGATGTCGTGCGCGGACTTTCCGAGCAACATGTCTCTCACACAGCCACCGGCAAAGAATGCTTCATGCCCTGCCTCCCGCAGACGCAGGACGATGCGCGTCGCCGTGGCCTCCATGGCGGTTATTTCAATGCCGCCCAAACGCGGTGCACATCATCGTGATCCTCGAGAGCCTGCAAAAATTCCCCGACCTCGGCGCGGTGTTCGTCCGAGAGGGTGGGACACTGCTTTGCAATGTACCCAAGCTCGCTCGTCACAACAGTCCAGCCATTGTCAGCGAGCCACTTTGAGACGGTCGATGTGGACGCGCGCTCGGCGATAAACCGGGCGCCGGCAACTTCCTCAGGGATGTCGTCATTCTCCGCATGGGTGAGCGCCGAAAAATCATTCGCTCCCGCCTCGATAGCCGCCGTCTCGATGTCGATCGCCGCATCGGGATGGTGCGCTTCGACAATTCCAACGTTATCAAATAAAAATTTATTACTACCCGCCGTTCCGAGTTGGCCTTTTTTAAAGAGCAATCGCATCTCGGGGGCCGTGCGATTAATGTTGTCGGTGAAGACTTCCACGATGACGCCGATCTTGTGGGGTGCATAGCCCTCGAAGACCATGTGCTCGAGCACGAGTTTGTCATCGCCCACTCCGGCTCCCTTTTTGATCGCGCGGTCGATCACATCCCGCGTCACAGAGGCGCGCCGGGCCTTTTCCAAGGCGGCAAAAAGACGAGCGTTGCCAGCGGGATCAGCGCCACCGGACTTTGCAGCGACCATAATTTCTCGAACGAGTTTGCCAACGACTTGGCCTTTTTTCAGGTTTGCGACCTCTCGTTTAGCGTGGAGCCATTGTCTTCCCATAGGTGAATGAAGCTATCCCCAACAGCGGATACGCTGCAATCGGATTTGCGTCGACTTTTTTTAAATCCGATAACCCCCATCCTGCTCGATCTGCTCGCGAAACTTCACGTCATCCAACTCCTGCCTTGCCGCGGTGAACACAAAAAGACCGATAAAAAGCAGCATGGGATTCCAGCCGAGACCCACGAGCACAAATCCCGCCGCGAAGACCTGACCCGTGCGAGCCGCAATTTTCGTCGCCTTGAGATAGTTAAGCTTCATCGCCAACAACGCCCGCAAGACCCTTCCGCCGTCCATCGGAAATGCTGGGATCATATTAAATGCCAGCAAAGCCAAATTGATCGTCATGAGGTTGGGCAGGATTTCGCTACTCACCGGATGAGCTTCGTCCAACAGATTTGGGAATAGTAAGAGCACCACCCAGAGGCCCCCAGCGATCACGACATTCACTGCGGGACCTGAAACAGCGATCACAAATTCCTGCCAAGGCCTCTCCGGAATCGCCTGCATGCGGGCTACGCCGCCAATCGGAAGCAAGGTGATATCCGGAGTCCGAATACCATAATGTCTTCCCGCCATCGCATGCCCGAACTCATGCAAAAGCACGCAAAGGAAGAGCAACAAGATAAAAGCCATCGATAAAACACCTTGATACGCTCCCCCATCCCGCCAGTCCGATACCCCGAAATACGCCAGCAAGAGCAGGAATGTGATGTGAATTTTGACGTCAATTCCCGCAATGCGGGCAATTCGATAGGACCATTTCATAAAAATTGATTTTCCGGCGGAATAGTTTCGGGCTTAATAGATCATCCGGCAACCAGTCCGGCCACTTAGCGAATCTACTACATTCATCAACAAACCAAGAAAATGTCACAAAACACACCCAAAGTCCTCGTCGCTGATCCCGTTTCTCAACGTGGTGTCGAAGAACTCGCCGCAAACGGTTCGCTCGAAGTTGTTGTTAAAACCGGCCTCCCCGAGGCGGAGATCATCAAGATCATCCCCGAATTTTCAGCCCTCGTCGTTCGCAGCCAAACCAAGGTCACCGCAGCCGTTCTCGAGGCTGCCACGAAACTCAAAGTCGTCGGCCGCGCCGGAGTCGGTGTGGATAACGTCGACGTGGACGCCGCCACCCGCCATGGCGTGATCGTTATGAACACCCCCGGCGGCAACACGATCTCGACCGCCGAACATGCCTTCTCGCTCCTCGTGAGCATCGCCCGCAACATCCCGCAGGCCGATGCCAGCATCAAAGCAGGCAAGTGGGATCGTAAAAAATACGAAGGCGTTGAGCTCTACAATAAAACCCTCGGCATTCTTGGCATGGGCCGCATTGGCACCGAACTCGCCCGCCGCGCGATGGCCTTTGGCATGCGTGTATTGGCCTACGATCCCTACCTCTCGGTAAGCCGCGCCCGTAGCATGCAAGTGGAACTCGTCGAAGATATCGACTCGCTCCTTCCTCAAGCCGATTTCATCAGCATGCACATGCCACTCACCGATGAGACACGACACATGCTCGACGCTCGCCGTCTGGCCATTTGCAAAAAAGGCGTTCGCATCGTGAATTGCGCCCGTGGGGGACTTGTGGACGAAGCCGCACTCGGTGAAGCCCTGAAATCCGGCCAAGTCGGTGCCGCCGCACTCGACGTATTTGAAATCGAGCCTCCTCCAGCGGACTTCGCGCTGCGCGATCTTCCTAACATTGTTTTCACCCCGCACCTCGGAGCCAGCACGGCCGAAGCCCAAGAAAATGTCGGCATCGAAATCGCCCAAGCGATCCGCGCCGCCCTCCTAGACGGCGAAATCCGCAACGCGGTTAACATGCCTAGCATCGACGCGAAGACCGCTGAGATCGTAAAACCCTATATCACCCTCGGTGATAAAATGGGTCGCTTCGTGGCGCAACTCGCGCCGAAACGCAATGACCGCGTCGTCATCACCTACGGCGGCAAAGCCGTGGAAATGCCGACCGATGCCATCAGCCGCGCGATCCTCACCGGCTTCCTCAAACACGCCGGCGGCGAAGAAGTGAATAGCGTCAACGTCCGCAGCATGGCCGCCACGATCGGCCTCGATGTCGAAGAGATCCGCTCCAGCGAGCAAACCGACTTCAACGAATGGCTCCACGTGGCTGTTCATAGTGGCGACTCGAAAGTCTCTGTCGGCGGCACTTTTTTCGGAGCCAAAAACGATCCGCGCATCGTGCGAGTGAATGGCCAATCGGTGGAAGTGACTCCCTCCGGCGTCGTCCTCATCCTCGAGAACCGCGATCGTCCCGGCATCGTTGGCCATATCGGCACGCTGCTCGGTAAAGAAAACATCAACATCGCCAGCATGAGCCTCTCCCGCACCGAACAGGGCGGCCGCGCCCTCACGTTGCTCAATCTTGATAGTCTTCCCGATGCCGACGTCCTTTTGAGAATCTCTGCCGATGCTGATATCCACTCCGCCCAAGTCATCTCTCTCTAAGGGATCGACGACAGGCCGGACTCCATGGAACAAACCGAGGCCATTCTCATCCGGAAACGGAAATGGAGTGATACCAGCCTCATCACGACTTGGTTTACCGCTAGTCACGGCAAGGTGACAACGGTAGCCAAGGCCGCCCGGCGAGCGGGCAGTCCGTTCGCCGGTGGATTGGATTTATTCCATCTCGTCGAGATCGCCTATGTGTGCAGCCGCAAGAGCGCGGTGCACACCCTCCGCGAAGTCCGTCTCATCGAGCCCTTCGACTCCGTTGGGACGACGAATCTTTTCCTCTGCGGCTACTTTGCCGAACTCATCGATCTCGTCACCCAACCCGGTTGCCCCGCCCCGGAGATCTTCGACTTGCTCAACCGCGCCTGCCGCCACCTCAGCACCAATCCGGCCAGCAACCGCTCACTCGAGTTTTTTGAAAACGAACTCTGCCGCCTCATGGGCATCGAGGATTCCGCAACCTGCACGCTCGTTGCCATCGAAACTTATTGCGGACGCATCCCCACTTCGCGTAAAGCAGCAGTAGATTTGCTAAACCCACGAACCGCACCGTGAAAAAAACACTCTTTCGAACGCTGCAAGTCGGTCTCGCCCTCATTTTGATGATCCTCACAGGCTGCGTGAGCCCCCGCGTGAAAGGCTATAAAACCAAGCCCTACACGATTCGCGGCATCCACTACCAACCGATGCAAGCACGCCAAGCCCTCGGTTACGGCGACAGCGGCATCTGCTCCCACTACGATGAAAGCGGACTTATTTTTCCCGGCAGAACTTCGACAGGCGAAAAGATCTGGCCTTGGACCCGCGCGGCCGCCCACAAGACACTCCCCCTCCCCTGCAAAATCCGAATCACCAACCTCAAAAATGGACGCTCGACCACGGTTCGCCTGAACGACCGCGGCCCATTCATTGCCGGCCGCATGCTGGATGTCACGACCCCCGTCGCCCGCGAACTCGGCTTCGTGAACCAAGGCCTCACAACGGTAAAAATCAAAGTCCTCAGCGTTGGCGACGGCCCCTATCGCATCCGCTAAAGTTCCCCTTCGTTACTACACTCGGCTGCTGAGTTCAGCACCCTAGCTTGCGATTTGACCCTTTAATAATGCAACAAAAGCAAGAGGCGAACCAATTCCGGGCATCTAACGAGGCAACGCAAAGCAGATTTTAGCAATGACTTAGATTGGGTTACATCGATTATTTGACAGAAAGCGCGCCGCGGTGCCGGCACGGCCTCCAATCGGATAGCCTCCTTCGACGCCAAAAGTTCAGTGGATTTCCACTGGGCATTTCGGCATCGCTCGAAGGAATGCCCTGCCGTACGGCTTCGATACGATGCGGCTGTCCAGAATAACGATGGTACCGGTATCCGATTTGCTTCGAATGAGGCGGCCCACACCCTGCCGCAGCTTCAGAATGGCCTCGGGCAGCGAGTAGCTTTCAAAGGCGCGTCCACCCTCCGCCTCGATGGCTTCCAGCCTAGCCTCCGTGAGAGGATGATCCGGCGTCGCAAATGGCAAGCGGGTGATGATGACATTCGATAAAGCCTCGCCCGGAACATCTACTCCAGTCCAAAAACTGGAAACCCCAAAAAGAATGCTATGCGGATTGTTTTTGAACTCCTGCACCATTCGCTGAGTCGGCATGCCGCCGCCTTGTACAAGTAACTGCCAGCCCTTTTTCTCAAAGTGATCCTCCAATGCCTCCGCGACCGCGCGCATGGTCTGATAACTCGTGAAAAGAACAAACGCGCGGGCTTCACTTTTTTCGGTAAAATGACCGATCCACTTGGCCAGCGAGCTTTCGTAGGCAGGATCCTTCGGTTCGGGCATTTTTTGGACCAGATGCAACTGCATTTGTTTTTCGTAATCAAAAGGACTGCCGATTTGCAGAGCGGGAATCTCCTCGGCCCCGACGCGATTACGGAAATAGGACAGATCAGGTGATCCGGTGGATAGCGTCGCACTCGTAAGAACCGTGCAAGCCCCCTCGCGAAAAAGAAGACGACGCAAGGCCTCTGCCAAATTCACCGGAGCCGTTCGGAGGGTGCAAAATTGCTCTGTTCGGCCGTATTGCTCGACCCAATAAACATGATCGGGTTCCTCGAGTGAGAGAAAGTCCGTTATTCCAGCACGGGCTGTTCGAATCTTTCGTGCGGCCTCCTGAAGCTCTGACGTATGCTGCTCGTCCTGGCACTTGCCAGCTTCCTGCGAAATCAACTCGCCAAGACGGGCAAGGGAACTGCAGATTTCGCCACCCTCCGCGAGACCCGGCTCACGAACACGGAACTCACGTCCTCGCTTGAATGTGCACCCATTTGCGACTTGGTTAAAAAATCCATCAGCGACCGGCAAAACATCACTCACCACGCTGCAAGCTGGTCCGTTTTTCATCATTTGAAACAGCCCCTTTTTGGTGCGCGGATTGTAGAGCCGCTGAATAATGCGGCGCAACCCGAGTTGAGAGAGTTCCATACCGATGTGGCGGGCGGCGACCTCCTCGAGCGTGTGCGCCTCGTCGAAAACAACAAAGTCGTTAGCAAAAAGAAGCCCGCCAGTGCGGTTCTCCGCATCGTCCACCGCATTGAGCAAAGTGAAAAAAAGCGCATGGTTCAGCACGACCATCTTCGCGTTGGCAACTCGACGGCGAAGCGATTGGTAGAAGCATCCTGATGCTGGCCCGCACGACTTCGGCGTGCAGAGGTGCTGCTCGCTGCGGACTTCCTCCCAGACGGCGGGATCGGGTTGCTCTAGAAAATCACTCAGCGAGCCGTCCTTGGTTTTCAAACTCCACTCGCGGATGCGCTCCAGCTCGGGATGTTGTGTCGGGGTGAAAAGCTCCTTGGCCTGCCCCAGCGCGCGCGCCAACCGTGTGGTACAAAGGTAATTTTGCCTCCCCTTCAGCAACACCGCCTCAAACTCATCGGGAACGAGTTTTTGCACGAGTGGAATGTCTTTATACATTAACTGCTCCTGCAGAGCGATTGTGTGAGTGCAGATCACGGCCTTGCGTTTCGTACGAATCGCATGGAGTGCCGCCGGCAGCAAATAGGCCAAAGATTTTCCAACGCCAGTTCCAGCTTCAACCACAAGATGGGCGCCCTTCTCCAAAGTCGCCGCCACCGCTCCCGCCATTTGCTGTTGTTCCGGACGATACTCAAAACTGGCAGCGCCAGAGAGCTTCCCTGTCTCGGAAAACATCTCCTCTATCTCTTGCTGAAAAACGGATGGGCCACCGGCCCCAAAATCCTCCCGGATCGAAATCATGTGCAAATGTTATGGAGCAACCGACTCCAAGCAAGCCTATGCAGGCCGACCCCCAACGAAAATCTCATCTTGAACCCATGATGGGATTTGACCTGAAGGCCAAATCTAGCGTAAAGATAGAACCAGACCAAGGTGAGGTGGCTGAGTGGTCGAAAGCAGCGCTTTGCTAAAGCGCCGTAGTCCAAAAGGCTACCGAGGGTTCGAATCCCTCCCTCACCGCCATCTAATGGCCAGTCGCAGTTTTCCGCCTTAGATAGAAATCTTTCCAGCAATCCCATCCTTGGCCCAATGCGTTTCCTTTTTATTAAACTGCGACATATCGGGGACTCCCTTCTTCTCACTCCAACGATAGTCGCGACTAAACGGAAATTTCCAGATTCAGAGATTTGGGTTTTAGTTAGAAACTCGTGCGACAGCATTCTTAATGGCTGCCCCGAAATTGATCGCGTTCTGTGTACCGCAAATCCTGATTCCGCTCACCGCAGGCATGGAGATATTTTAAGCGATCTCAAACTCGCGACCATTCTCAGGATGACCTCCTTTGATTACGTCTTTGAGCTCACTGACAACGACCGCGCACGCTTTTTTGCCATAGCCGCACGGACAAAAAACCGATGCACCAACGAGCATCGAACGCTGAAGTGGTTTTGGCGGCCATTCTTTCATCGAATCTGCACAATTAAGCGCCATTCGCACCACCAAGTTATCCGAGACTACACCTCTCCACGCCAAGTATTGGAACTTCCACCTGATCCTCCGAATCTCCGCTTTGAGGCTAAGAAAACACTAGCACTTGGACTTCCTGTCAAATCGCGCGCCTTTGCCATTTTTCACTGTCATACCAGATGGGAACGTAAATCTTGGCCGATGGAACGCTGGGAACAATTGGTGCGCTCCGTTCTCGATTTTACCCCAGCGGTCGTTATTAGCTGCGGCCCTGGCCCTCAAGAGATCGCTTCTACCCGGGCCTTGGCAGCTAAATTTCCGGGCAAGGTTTTTTCAACAGAAGGCCGCGCAAGCTGGACCCAACTTGCAGAGTTACTTCACGAGGCCTCGTACTTTGTGGGTGTAGATACAGCAGCGATGCATCTCGCCGCCGCCGCAGGATGCCCAACCGTCTGCCTATTCGGCCCATCTCCGGGATTTGAATACCATCCTTGGCAGGTGAAACACTGGATGATTCGCCCACAGGATTGGCTCGAAGACACTACTCTTAAAAAAATTCCACAGAACGATTTAATGCGAGAGATCCCATTATGGCGTGTTCTGGATGCATGCAAAGCTGCATCGGAATTCACTGATCCTACTTCCCGACATCAAAGCACCGAACCACCAAAGCGAGTCCGCATGAGGGGTCGTGTCTTTTTTTTACTAAACCATCACCCACTCCACGAAAGCGCACACGCCCTTTACTGTCTGCGGCACGTCATTTCGCTGGCACGCAACGCACCAGAAGGTTGGGGAGTTACACTTGTGCATGCTTCTTTTAGTCGCGAAAGCGACATCCTCAAGGCTCATGGTTACAAATCTGTTCCGAATCTTCAGTTTCGAGGGCTTCCAAGCCTGCGCCGTGTCGCGGGAGGCTGCCCATTACATATCAATGCGGTTTTCCACTTGGCTGCACTGGCTTATCTCCAACCTTCAATTCATAGTGGAGATATCGTTAGTACTGCGAGCTTTCCCGAAATGTTCCGATTTCTTGCGCCACGCTTGGCAAAACTCCGAAGACGCCCACGCTTGGCTTACGAGGTCCATCAACTCGAAAGCCTAACCCTTGATCACGCTCATGCGAAATGCATCCGTGAATTTGAAGCGCTGAGTTTTGCCGACGACCTCATCACGACTTGCCTCCCGCTGCATGAATTACTTTCTGAAAAGTTTCCATTGGTGCGTTTAGCAAACCTTGGTTTAGCTGCGACATACGCCCCTGTTCCCTCAAACCATAACAACTCAAGCACGCTTCGCATCGGATACTTCGGATCAATTTCAGACGAGCAGGGGATTCCTTGGATTGTCAAAAATTGGCATTCCGTTCGCTCTGCATCAAGTGGCGAACATGAACTGCATGTTTATGGCCGCGCCAGACGAGGCGCTGCTTCTCTGACAGGCAGCATCGAAAATGGAGTTTACATCCATGACCAAGTTCCATCGCAAAATGTTCCTTTGGCGTGCCAGCATCTGGATGCGCTTGTGATTCCCTCGCTGAACATCGCTCACCGCGCTTCCATTGCTTTTACCAAAGCCTATGATTATGCAGGACTCTCCCTCCCTATTGTCGCGGCTGATTTGCCCACAATCCGTGAAGTTCTGGAACCGGAAAAGCATGCGCTCTATTTTGAACCAGGTGACGCGACAGGTCTTGCCGCGGCCATCAAGCGGCTCTCTCAAAATTTTCACATGCGAGAAATGCTAAGCTCCAACTTGAAAGACAGGGCTTCACTTTTGTCATGGGACAACCGCGCCCTCCGTTGGTGGGAGGTTTTTACTAAATGAAAATAAGCGTCATCACTCCAACCTGGAATCGTTGCGAAACCTTGGCTCGAATGATTCAAAGCGTGGAGATGCAGTCCATTCAGCCGATGGAGCACCTGATCGTTGACAACCTATCGACGGATGCCACCACCGCACTTGTGAGGGAATACTCGATTCGTGCACCCTATCCCGTCATTCACATGCGGAATGGAGACAAGGGTATTTATGATGCGATGAACCAAGGAGCGTCAAAGGCACAGGGCGATGCGCTTTATTTCCTTAACGACGATGATAGTCTTTATACCAGCGGCTCGCTTACCCTGCTCTCCTCAGCCCTCAAACTGGCTCCCAGCGGACTCGCATTTGGCGACGTCATCGTGCGAGATCCCTCCTCTGGAGCCGAACGCCGCCGTAACCATCGCCAAATGAATCGGCTCACGCTCGCTGAAAAAAGCATCTGCCAACAGGCTACTATTTATTCGCGGAAGGCATTCGATGATGTTGGCTTTTTCGATGCAGGGCTGAAAGCTGCAGGCGACTACGATTGGATGATCAGGGGTCTTGTAGGGCTCCGGATACCAGCCGTCTACTTCCGCTCTTTAGTGGCTGTCTTCGCTTCCGGCGGGATTTCCAGCGACCCGGCACGGAACGATGAGTTCCGGTCAGAAATGAACCTCGTTACCGAGCGCCACTTCCCTGCCGCCGTCCGCGCACGAGCGCTTTGCTACAGGCGATTCTGGCGCAAATTTCCATGGGGATTGAATTTATGCCCAGGCTACGAAGAAACCGACCGCTTGTCTGTGACTACACGCACCGTGTTTCAAAACTGTTTACTGCCCGATCCTCTCGCCCTTCTGGATTTTTGATCTACGCGCGAAGGAGTGATTCTAAAAGTGGGATGCGCTTTTGGAAAGTGTGATCTTTCATGGTTCGTTGAAATCCCGCATCGCCTATCGCGCGGGCTTTTTCAGGATTGTCCAATAACCACCGCGCCTTCTCGACCGCCTCAGCAGGACTGCCATAAAGAACAACCTCTCTGTCCGGTTCGAAATAATCCTCCATTCCGTCCGCACCATCCGTGAGGAGGCAAGCCCCCATTCCGCTGGCTTCGAACAATCGCATGTTGCTGGCAACATTTCGGGCATTGTCGATATGCACATTGAATGTGACCAGCGACTCGCCGAAAAAGCGATACATCGGAAGACCATGCACCGCTCCAAGATTCGCCCGTCCCAACCGGTGGATATCCATTGCCTCGCTCCAATGAAAATGTCGAAGCCGACGCCGTTGAGTTCTTTCCTTCCATTTCCACTGCAAAATACTGCCCGTGGCACGCACCGTAAGAGGAAAGCGCTTGGCCAGCTCCCCAACCAAACGGAGACGCCGCACATGCAAATCGGAACGCACAACTAAACTTCCCGCAAAAGTGAGCGGATAGATTCGTTCGAGAGCTCCTATCCGCCCCGCAATATCCGAGTGAAAGCTGTATGGCAAAACCTCTGACCTCAAACCGGCAGCCCTGTAGAAATCCCGAACGAAAGGAAAATTCGTCAACACGAGCTGACAATTCGCGAACCGTGAAGGATCGCAGCGAGCGATCCCGTCCCATGCCACAACAAGTCGCGGACGACACTGTCGCAGAACCTCTGCTTGGAAGTCGGCATCAAGATATTCCTGATCGTGAAATATCAATACCTCGGGATCAAATCGCCGCACCTGCTCGCACAAAATTCGAGACATCCAATCATCCCCCTCCACAACCACCCCGTTCTCCGCGGCCCATTGCGCTTGAAGTGGTTTGCAATTGAGAACGACTTCCATGAGTTCCAATCCAGATCCTTCCGAAACAGCCCTTGACCAAAAATCCGCCCCCACAAAAACACTGCTCAGCAGCCCATCCAAACTGGATGCATAGTCCTTGCGGAGAGGTGATTCCTTCTGCCCAAACAATGCGAAAAGGACTTTATGATCGTAACTGGATGCTTTGAATACTCGCATCTTAAAAAGTGTAGCCAAATCGCTCGATATCCTCGGCGTAAAGCCTAGCAGTCAGATCTCGCGTTTCGGCATCGTAGTAGCCCTGATAACGGGTTCGTTTGGATTTGTTAATGTGAGGCAGGTTGGCAGAAATACCCACCTTGTGACAAATGGTCTGGAAGTCCTCATCCAGATTCTCAAACTTGCCAACGAAGTCGACCAGTAAATTTCCGGATTCATCAACCAAACAACTTGTCTGGGTGAAACTCAACTTTTCACGCGAAAAAACAAAATTCCGAAAACTTCCCATTTTCATAGTTTCTTCATAACCGTGATTTTCAGGATTCTCCAAAATGTAGTGGTAAAGCGAAACCTGCCAATCCCATGGATTCCGAACAAAGGTGAATTTAAAAACAGAGTTGAAAATCTCGCGATCAAGCGAGTCACGGATTTCCGTAGCTGTTGCATGCTTCTTGATCGGCTTACGATGGATTTTTGTCCAATTCGTCGAAAAAAAAGCCATCCAGTTCGATGGGCGTGTAGAGTCTGGGCGATAGCAAAATCTTGCCAAACTATCTGTGATACTTGTGCCAGCTGTTTTGAAGATATGCACAAATAGAAATTTTTTGTGATACGAAATAAGCATTTCTAAATTTCAAGCATCCATTCGTAAGGGGTATTTGCAAGGCAACTTGCAACCTCATCAAAATTCTCAATCAAATCCCGTATAGAAAATGGAGTTGTTTTTGAAAGGGAAATAGTTGGCTTTGTGGTTTTAACTCCAATAAAGTCACAAATTTTTGAATAAGCCTTTAATGGATCATTTTCGATATCATCTTCATATGTCAATTTTAAAATCTTTTTGCCTTCTAGGTTTTTATTAATTACATCTACATCTTTTTGATATTTATCTATAAAATTTATTAATGATTTTGATTCATGATCTATTTGAATATTATCAATAGGAATAGTTATTTTTTCAAGCTGAGGTTTTGATCCTTTTTTTAAGTGATAAACTCCTGATTTTTTGGCTTTAATAGAAGAAATAATTTTTCTGAGTTTATTTTTTCTATCTAATAGAATGAAATGCTGAAATCCAAGCATTTCAATCTCTGTCAAATATTTTTTCATAGGCATGTTTATAAGCCTAAAGTGATAAGGCTTGATTTCAAATCCGTATGTTTTGGTATTTGATTTGCTTATACTTTTTTTCAAATAGTCGATTGGCAGCATCGGCATCACGCCTGGTTGGGTAAAATCGGGATTCAAAAGATTCCACTGTTTGAAAATAGGTTCGTATAATTCATTAGCCCAAAAAATATTGCGATGCTGTTCGAGCAACTTAGCAACAACCGTGCTTCCACAGCGACCAATATGAAACATGGCAACTTTTGACGCGCATAGCGAAGAATCTTTTTTAAAAAAGTTATTTATAAAATTTAGTAACATTGGAAATTCATTCGAAGATGCTTGGTTTTTTTATTGGAAACCAAATATCAGCAGAAGTATTTTTAGGAGGAACGGAAATTTTTCCTATTTGCTGAAATGACTCTGCAAATGAAATCTCACAAGATTTAAGTTGTTCTATCGCTATAGGATTTGATTTCGTATGAATAATTAGTGCTTTGGATATTCGCTCCAGAGGAATGCGCTTTAGAGCCCTTAAATTTTCTTCGTGACCGATTTGACCATAATTATCAAAAAACCAAGGCCTTTGTGGCGATACCCCACCCACGGCGTAAACAAGACCAGGCAGGCCATAGAGAACTAAAATATCATCCCCCGGTTGAAAGCCAGCACTGGCTAAGATTGCTTTTGTTTTTTGAATACATTCCGCACTTGCCGGGTCGAGTTTTAAAAAGGTGCCTGGAACACCGACTTCGACGGGAACAGTTTGCGTCCATTTAGGCAGAGTTCGATAGGGGGTGATTACGAAACCAATTAAAAATTGGCAAAAACCCAATACTCCGAGTAATACACCTGCCCAAGGAAGAACGACAGCCTTGCGGAGATCTTTGTCGATGGACGCAGCTAAGATGAGAATCGCAGCGGAGAGTGGGGCGGCATGAAGCAAGGCATTGATGAAAATTTTGTGGGTTGTTCCAGCAGCGGTCACAAAAGGCAATATCGCCAGCCATAAAAGAAAGACGAGAAACCCACCGACTTGAAGCGAGGTGGATTTCACAAACCCCGGAAGTCCCACACGCAGAGTCAAAAGAAGAAGAAAAACTGATGAGTAGCCGATGAAGCTTTTGGCGCGTCCCTGAATGCCGGCCGAAAAAACATCCCTGACGATCAGTAAAACTACTTCCACAATAAGCACCCCAACCACCATCCAAAAAACCATTTTTTCCTTGCTTTCAGGAGATTTTTTGAAAAGACGGGATCTTGCAAAAAAAACAACGCCCAGAGCCAGCAAAATGGGAAAAATGAATGACCGCAAATGACGCATCGCAAAGTCCATCGACTCTTGCCAATGGCGCATGATGATCTCCTTCGCCCCATTTCCTTCAGTGAGAGCCACTAGGGACCCAAGGAAAAACTCCCAACTCGCAAAAAGTCCGGGCATAAGCAAGAATAAGAATCCCCCGCCTGCTACAACAGCGAGCGAAGCCAAAGCAGTGAAGACCAGCTTTTCTTTGAAACCTATAAGACTGCAAGCGCCCAACAATAAAAAGCTGATGACCACAATTCCCACAGCGCTTGAGCCTTTTGCCAAAAAGGCAAGAAGCAGCCCGGAGCCCATCGCAAAAATTCCAAAGCCGACTTTGGCCAGCGACCCAATCAGGTTTTTGCTGGAAAAAAATGCCAAAATTCCTCCGCACGATAAGAGCATCCCTATCCCAGCCATCGTGTTGTAGTTCGGCGTTGGAGGCAGCCAGCAATATGCAGAAAGAACAGAGCCTTGCACGGCAAGATGCAAAAGAACCCGTTCATTGGAATTTTCAAAAAGCGACAGTCGCTGCTTATCGAGAAACCAAGTCAATGCATAGCTAAAATATAAAGTGGCCAAGGCGGTGAGAAAGAAGCCGACCAACCTCAGTATTATAATATTTCCCCCGACTAGATCAAAGACGATTGATCCAACGCGATGATAAGAGGTATAGCTGTCAGGGAACTCATTAGGATGCTGATATACAAGCAAATACAAGCCTTCATCGGTAAAATCAAAACCCTTGTTTGACGACCAAATGAAAACACCTGCTCCTAAAAGGAGAAGAAAGACCAGAATCAGGTTGGTTGCCTGTAACAATCCCTTTTTCAAAAGAAAACTATTCGAAGCATCGTGCATTTTAGCAATATCCAACCCCCAAAAACTTTTATATCCAAGTGATCAACCCCCTGACGCATCTGTCAGGCGCGGAACTGAATTTTGATTCCTGAAAGTATGATCATGTGATAAAGATTTTTCCAGAAAAAACAAACTCTGACCTACTTGAAATTCGCTTACATTGTTTCACTACCACACTCCGGCTCGACCATCTTGAGCTACAACCTCTCCGAGCACCCGGATATCGTTTTCTTGGGGGAGGTCGGATATGCACTTCAGAGGTTGCGCGAATCAAAAAGTCAAAACACTTCTGTGCCGTGCAGTTGTGGAAAACCGGCCGCGCACTGTGATTTTTGGAGCTCTGTCGTGGGGCGCTTGCCAGCACGATTCGATGAGCAAGCGGGCTACGAGATCGTCATCGAGGAATTCCAGAAGAAATTTGGCGCATCCAAATTACTCCTGGACTCGAATAAAACCGTGGAGCCGCTTTATTTTTTACGCGAACGGCCAGGGCTAGAAATCCGAGGCATTCACACAACGAGGGATTTCCGTGGCGCGGTGGTCTCGGAGGCACGCAGGAAAAAAAAGAAACGGCCAGGCCGTTCGGAATGGATCACGGCCATACAGGCGGGGTTTCAATGGATGCGCAAAAACCGGGCGATTCAGCGTTCGTTCGGTGAGCTGAATTTGGATGGAATGTGCAGGACAAGCTACGAGAAACTTTGCAAAGATCCTGCAGCAGAGGTCGAAAAAATCTGGCGCTTTCTGGGTATGAGTCCCCGCTCGTTTGAGGGACTGGCCTCGGCTCAAAACGCACACCTACTTGCCGGCAACACGCTCAAATCGAGTGGTGGCACACGAACGCCAACCTATGATTCCCGCTGGAAGTCGAGCTGGATTTGGTGGCCTTGTGTTTTATTGATGCCCATCCTCCCGCTTCTCAACAAGCGCTGGGTGTATGGCCGCGATTAGTCCTTCAACAAAATCTCCGCCGCCTGGCTCACATCCTTGTCACCCCGGCCGCTGAGGTTGGCGATGAGAATGGAATCGCGGGGCATCGTTGGCGCGATTTTGATGACATGCGCAATCGCATGAGCTGTCTCCAGCGCGGGAATAATCCCTTCCACCTCGGAGAGCATACGGAAGGCAGCGAGGGCTTCAGCGTCAGTCGCGTAGTCGTAGTCGATGCGTCCGGAGTCACGGTAGTAGCTGTGCTCCGGCCCGATGGCGGCGTAGTCGAGGCCAGCGGAAACGGAGTGCGTGAGCTCGATCTGACCGTCGGCGTCGGCTAGGAGCCAAGTTTTTGTTCCTTGAAGGACGCCCAGTTTGCCGCCTTGGAAACGGGCGGCGTGGCGACCACGCACGATACCGTCTCCACCAGCTTCGACACCGGTGAGTTTGACGCTCTCATCGTTGAGAAAAGCGTAAAAGAATCCGATGGCATTGCTGCCTCCGCCCACGCACGCAACAAGATGATCGGGAAGCCTCTCTTCGCGTTGAAGAATCTGACGCCGCGTTTCGTCTCCGATCACCCTGTGAAAATCCCGAACGATCATCGGATAGGGGTGCGAACCCAGAGCGCTGCCGAGGATGTAGTAGGTCGAACGAACATTCGTTACCCAATCTCGCATAGCCTCATTGATCGCCTCCTTGAGCGTGGCTTGACCAGCGGTGACGCCGACCACTTTTGCACCCAAGAAGCGCATACGAGAGACGTTGAGAGATTGACGCTCCATATCGACGGCGCCCATGTAAATCACACACTCCATCCCGAAACGGGCAGCGGCAGTCGCTGTGGCAACGCCATGTTGGCCGGCCCCAGTTTCAGCGATGATGCGAGTTTTTCCCATTCGGCGGGCTAGAAGAATCTGCCCTATCGCGTTGTTAATTTTGTGTGCTCCGGTGTGGAGAAGGTCTTCCCGCTTGAGATAGATTTTAGTCCCGGCGAGCTTTTCCGTGAGACGCTCTGCGAAGTAGAGCGGAGTCGGGCGCCCACAGAAATCACCGAGTAAATCGGCCAACTCTTTCCGAAAGGCGGGATCTTTTCTCGCTGCGTGATATTCTTTTTCGAGATCCTGCAAAGCAGTCATCAGCGTCTCAGGGACAAACATCCCGCCGTAGGCACCGAAGTGCCCACTGGAATCCGGCAATACCTGTTCAGTAGTCGAGCTCATGAATGGAGTGTGTCTGTTTTCTTTCGGTTGTGC